>CAYUNC010000018.1:15342-17361 GCA_964445915.1 uncultured Arcobacter sp. | reverse complement strand
TTAGTTACATTAGACACATCCCACCCACCAATATCCTGGTTGAATGATCTCGCATTATAAAACATCCAACTCATATTAGTTACATTAGACACATCCAAATCAGTCACATCTTGATTAAGTGATACCGCTTTGCTAATCACCATTTTCATTTTTTACCTCCTAACATTTTTCTCAGTATAGCTAAGTTTCTCTTCTTATGCAGGACCACCATCTGTTATAGTCCAATTGTTAGGTGGTCCTGTTAATGTATTCCTAGCTACCTCTGCAGCACCACCAGGTGTATACTTACTGTTACCAGCATGAAAATTTACGTTTGGTTTAACTGATTGTGCTGCCCACCCTATTAGTAATGCATCATAATTTGCTGTACTTAGGGTAACATTCTTAAACATATCATTCATATCTGTCACTTCAGATATGTTCCAGTTACCTATGTTCTGATCAAATGATATCGCATTATAAAACATGCCATTCATGTTAGTTACATTAGACACATCCCACCCACCAATATCCTGGTTAAATGAGATTGCATTACAAAACATATCATTCATGTTAGTTACATTAGATACATTCCAGTTGTTCATGTTTTGATTAAATGATATTGCGTTATAAAACATCCGACTCATATCAGTTACATCAGATACATCCCAATTAGTCACATCTTGATTAAGTAATGCTGCTTTCTTAATCACCATTTTCATTTTTTACCTCCTAACATTTTTTAATAGTTAACTTTAAATACTTACTTCTTCATTAAGACGCCTAACCTCACCACTGAAGTGGTGAGGTTTGTGGCGAGCTAAAGCTAGATCCATCCATCACTTATTAGGGTAGAATAAATGTTTTGTGGTCATAGTATCCAGGAACATACCTTAACCACTTGATATAATCATCTCTTGATTCAAGAGAAAAGAAAAATTTGTCATAATATGTAATCTCATTAGAACCATCAACAAACTGTTGAATGGTTATTCCAAATTTGGCGATTTCTGGATAATAACTCGAATTTCTCATAATTATGCAAATTTCCTTTCTGTTAATTGTTTTTGCTTATATAAATTATAAAGTATCGGAACATTGCTGACACAACTTCGTCTTTAGTGAATTCTCTTGGCTCATTGTATCTAAGATTCGGAATGGCTGAATATACTACATCCCCTTCTTTCAAAAGGAGATTAACACGATTATATGTCACCTGAATACCTAATGAGCTTAATCTTTCAGCAGTGACTTCATGTCCGACTGCACTAATGTAATCAGAATGAGCCAATTCACTTTTCAACTGTTTTAGATTAATTTCTTTAACAGTTGCCGTTAAATCAGCACCGGGGGTCAACATTGAAGGCGAAAATGTTGATGCTAAATACCTCATTATATTCCCTTTCTGTATAATTTATTCATAAATAACAACTTCATCGGCGAACCTGTATGGTACACCGAATTCAGAATCACTATGTCTATACTGTCTGTGTACGAAAATCCGCACCGGTCTCCATCTTTTTCCTTCAAGAGCCCGAGCTACAGTTTGCCCAGGTAGATTCAAAGCTCCAGGCAACTCTGGATCATCTTTGGGAACAATACATAATTTTACTATTCCCAATTTTTCGAGCTCTATATAAACAAACTCTTCTAAAATTATTCCTGGGATAGGAGCACCATCCCAGTTTTTGGTAGGCTTTTCAACCAACTTGGAGACAGGAATATATTCAAACCCTTCCTTCAGCGGTCTTCTATCGACCACTGGAAAACTCCTTACTTTATCACGACAATCTCTCCCTAATCTTCCTATTCTTGTAAATTCCATATCTTCTCCTTTTTTTAAACTAATTTTGAACCTCTTCTTGGCTTTCTCACAAACCTTGTTGAAACTCTAAGTAGAGCCTTCGGGAGATTGCGACTTCATATCAATTACATTAGACACATCCCAGTTACTTATGATTGAAATTCTAAAGAGATTGTTGTAATAAAGTAAGAAGTTTTCCAGTGGTAGATAGAAGACCGCTGAAGGAGTAGAGCCTT
>CAYUNC010000018.1:0-15242 GCA_964445915.1 uncultured Arcobacter sp. | reverse complement strand
GTTACTTATGATTGAAATTCCCTGGAAAACTTCTTACTTTATCACGACAATCTCTATCTTCTCCATATCTTCTCCTTTTTTTAAACTAATTTTGAACCTCTTCACAGCTGCTAGGAATTTACAGCAGATGTTGCTTTTTTCTGTTACTATATCATACATATCTAATTAGGTAAATAAAAAAAAAGCAAAAAATTAGGTTTTTGCAAACACCATTTTTCTTCAGAGTAAATGGCCTGCGACATGAGCCGTTACTATATATGATTTATCTAAGCTATAGATACTAATACAACTTTGATAATTTTAAATCAATAAAATGAATATCATCTATAAATCTTTTCCATTTATATTTTTCGAAAAAAGATAAATGTGATCCTGGTTTTGGTTTCTTATATTTTTTATATTTATTAATTATTAATTCTTTAATAATATTAGGTATTTTATTAAAATCAATTAAATACTGATTAACTTTATATCTTTCAGTTAATGCATTTTCTTCTAGCCATTTTTCTATTCCATATTCCAATACTTTTTCAGCTGATTTTATACCAAAACCAGGTTTTCTTTTATTCTCTGACCAGTCTAAAGGTGTTTTGATATTAGGAATGTTATCTTTTGGTTGCCCGATAAGACATTTTATTTCTAGGAAATTTTTTGGAAAGTCAGTAATTATTTTATTATGTTTTAAATTATATATTGTTACTTTATCATTTGGTAGTTGAAGAAAATCCTCATCACTGGAACATATAAAAGGATTTTCCACTATGTCAGTTAATACAGCTATAATATCATCAGCTTCACATCGATCTATTAGAAGAACTTTAAACGGAAAATGGTTAGCTATTTCTTCTATATAATTGTGATAAACTACAAAAAAACCTTCCCAATCTATCTGGCTTTTGTCTCTTGATTTTTTTCTATTAGCTTTATACTTCTTGTATATAGCTTTACGCCAATTATTAGGACCGTCAAAAGCTATTATAACTTCACTTACATCATTTGATATTAATTTTATTATTTTATCAAATGTTATATATTTCCATAAATCATACAACAAATTTTTTGGATCAGCAGAAACTTCCTTTATAAACAAAGTACTATAAAATAAATTATTTCCATCAATTAGTAAATTTTTCACAATCTACCCAGTACAAATCTTATTAGACGATCAATTAATATTAAAAAATTATTACAACTTTGAAGTGGTTGATTATACTATACAATAAGTAGTTAATAATGTAAATTTTATAGTGATTTTTAAATACTTGAATTATTATTTTTTTAACAAAATCTTAGCACATTTAATTTTACTGAAGTTTTTATTTAATTAGAATTTTATTTTAATTTTTTAGTATATCTACGTCCTTTTTCATCTTTAAATGAAATATAAAATGGCCTTCTATATTTTGTTCCTTGCATATATTTTTGCACGTCTGATCCAGTTTTAAATCTAAATCTTTTTCTGTCATCATGTGAATTTTGGTAAAATTCATTTTTATCAACGTCAAATCTGGGAAACTTTTCAGTACCGATTTGAACAAAACCATTAGCTTTTACACCAGGTACATCAGTTTCAAATCCATCTTCAGTGTCTTGACCGACCCTAGCTAAATTATAATCATTAACAGCATTACTAATGCCACCTAATATTTCTCCCATATTAACCTCCTATTTTTAATGATGCACTACCTTTTGAATCTTTTATAGCTTTCCTTATATTTTTATACTTAACTCTGATACTTGAGTCAGTATATAAAAAGTAATTGATCAAATACGTTTTTAAACCAGATTTTTTTATTCTTTCAATTAAATCATCAAATAATTCATTTTCTATTTCGCAGCCATGCATCAAAACATCCAATAGATATATTACTACGATATCAGGAAATCTTTCATGTTTTATCTTTATAGACGCCATTTATATCTTCCGGTCTTACCAGATCAAAAAAATCTTGCATATTAAAAATGTAAACATCTGGTAAATTACTATCAAATTTTATTTTTATATATTTAAGTTTCTTTATTCTAAGTTTATTTTTTATTTCTTTTGTTATTCCGACTATTGGTACCTTTCTATTTTTTTTGTATATTAACATTGGATATTTATCATTCGCATTATCGACACACTGTTTCCAAAACTTTTCTATATTAAAATTATCTCCAGAAAAAAATGAAAAAAAGTTTGTTTTTGGATATCCATTTTTTAACTCTATACTGAAAACATCAGTTAAAAATCTGGCTTCCTCTTTTAATGGTACGATGTCACCTGTTATATGCTTATTATTCTCAGTAATAGTAGCAACAGAACCACTACCAGGACTTCTCCAGTAATAATATGGTCTAGCAAAACCAGTTAACCATTTTGTTAAATACTTAGCAATATTTCTTTCCCATCTACTGCCTTTACTTTTACCATTTTTCACTACAATTACTCTTTAACAATGTTATTTATTTTTTTTTCTTTTATCTCTAGCAACATCTTTTTTTACTTCTTTTTCTGTCTTACCCTTACCTCTCCACATAGTCGAATCATAATATTCATCTTTTATTGAAGCGCAAAACGCCTCTGGGTCATCTATTTTACCTCTCATTTTTTCAACACAAGCATCAAAAAATCCTTTTTTTCCTGCTGGCATACCTGCTAATGATTTAGCAAATTTTATTACACTGCTTTTATCCCATCCTTTTGGATAATTTTCCCATCCAGTTTCTTTAAGAGATTCCTTATAATTCACGTCAGAACTATAATTTAAAAATTTATCTATTTTGTTTACTATCATCAATATATATGCTGTGAATACTCCAGTATTTATACCGAAGCAAAAGCAGCATCCCTCCTTTTAACTAGTATAAAATAGTTAACTTTTTAAGTTATTCTATACATATTTATACAAAAAAAATAACCAGTAAAAAAACTTACTGGTTATTTTTTATTATAAAATACTATTTTCCCAAGTACCGTTATTTTTTTTAATTATGTGACACTCCGCACTCACTGTAAGATTTGAATTTAGAAAATATTAATTATCATTTAAAAATAAATCCATTATATCATCGTCTGTTATATCACCAATTTCTTCTTCTGCTTCACCAACATCCTCATTATCTGCCAAATTTTTCTCTTCATGTGATGTCGGCTTTTCTTCTTCAATATCATCTTCATCTTCATTTTCTAAATGATGATATTCTTCACCTCTTAATTTTTTATCAGCAATCCATGCATCTTTTACTATATCCCAAACCATAGAAGAAATCAAAGCATCTCTTATTTCAATTTCTGATTTAACCTTGTATTCAAGATGCTTCAACAAATCATGTGTTGATTCAACAACATTTTTTATCATCTTTTCATCACCAATTGAAGTTGCCTTTCTAGCAAATGTGCTATCGGCATAATTCGGCCAACTACGACCTCTACTTGATTTTCTTTTTACTTTAAGCAAAAAATTATGACCATCTTGCGGATCGAAAACTTTCTTTCCAAGACCATTTTCACTATCTGTTAATTCTTCTTCTAACTTTGTTTTTACTTGATCAGGAAATTCATATATTTTCACCATGCCACTAACTTTAAAATCATCATCAGCATCCACATCCCTTGGGTCGTCTACCACATAAATATTTGTGACATACCTTACCTTTCTAGCAAATTCTTTTGCCATCTCTTTGTCATCTTTATTTCCAGTATATAACTGGCTAGAAACATAACAATGAGGACAGAAGTTTTTAAAATCATGTGTTTTCGGACACAAACAAACAAAAATTTGTTCACCGATCCTATAAAAATGATAAAAGTATTTCAGATAAAAAAGTTTATTTTTAAAATCCGGTAAGAACCTTATAGTATACACCTTAGCTTTTTGTTCTGTCCCCATTTCTGGAGTAGGCCAAACTAACAACCTATTGGCACCACTAAACTCTTTCCTGTTTTCTTTCTCTAATTTTTCTTTCTTTACAAATTCATTAAATAAATCATCATCAATCCAACCCATTAATTTTCTCCTCATTTAAATTTTTTTCTTCATACTCTTTTATTTTTTTCTTTATTTCTTCCTCGGTCTCTGCATCATTCCCAAAAATCATCTTTTTATTATTCTTATCTTTTAAAATTTCTCCTTTCATTTTTTTCATTTTAAATTACCTTTGTTCAGAATAACATATGATATTATTTATTGTAAACTTTACATCTTCTTCTTTCTTCTTAATTCTTTTAATTCTTTTTTCCCTATTGAATTTTTTATCATATTTATTTTTATTTTTCCGTCTTTTTCGCTTTTTTTCTTTATCTTGATACATAATTCTTCTTACTCAACACTCCGGTAAATTATTTTCCTCAATAAAATCAATAAAATCAAATATTTCATTGATCAAATCTGGAAAATAATCTAATGGAATACCACTAAATATAATATATCTTATTCGATATATTATATTAATAGCAGTATTAAAAACATTAACATCAACATACATAAATAAACCTTTATTTTCAAGATCCTTGATGGTCATATTACATTAGAGCCTTCGCCCGAAGGCTCTAACGGACGATTGCGACTGTACTTCATCATTTACGGCTATATTACATATTATCCAAAATAGAGTTGAAACTCCAAGTAGAGCCTTCGGGCGATTGCGACTTCATGTCAATTACATTAGACACATCCCAGTTACTTATGATTGAAATTCTAAATCGTACATACCCCGGTATAAATACCGAGGTCAAAACAGCACCCCTCCTTTCTACTAAATTGATTTTTTTACTTCAATGTCATTATTATATACTAGAAACCAATAAAATGTAAACAAAAAATTTTTATAATTTAATCCTTGATTATAAAAATTTTCATAAAAAATACTTTTATATTATACCATCTTCACCATATTCTTTTGCTAAGACATCCCTCCATTTTATTTTCTCTCTTTTTCTACAATTAGTCATCGGACCGGAAAGAGCTGTTCTAAGTACAGCATCAACACCTACTCTATATTTGATTCTCTCTTTCTTTTTCTTTTTATTCTTTTTCTTCACTTGTGACAAATACCAGTCATATTATAAAATTCTTCTTTTTCTTGTTTATTTAATTTTGATAAATTCGGCTTCCTTTTATTTTTAAAATAAACAGGTCTTTTCGGATAAGGTGGTAACCACGGTGCTCTATCAATTTTTTTATTTTTTATTTTACATACTTCAAAATCTATATCACCACCATAATCATCATTAATCAACCTCCAGTTTGCCACCCTCCAAGTACAACCAATATGCTTAACAAAATTGTATTCATTAAAACCACCCAAAAAATAAAAACCAGTATTGTAACTACTAATTCTTAGATATTTATTAAAATTATTTTCTGGGTATTCTTTAAATGCTTTCCAATAACTTTTAAACCAATTCATTCTCCACACACCCGGATTAAAAGACCAGCTGTCATATAAAGTAAATAAACAACCATCAAACTCAGTTTCCCTTGACAAAAAATGCTTTACAGCTTTTTTGTTATTGTATTGTGGAAACAGAATAAGATTTATTTCTGGATGTCTATCCATAGTCCAGAAAATTCGATCTAAATCTATGCCAGTTCTTACAAATTCAAAATCATCCTGTAAATATACAATATACTTTGATTTTATAAAATTCAGCATATGAGTAATAGATAAACCCAATCCAATTGCAGGATTATGTTTTTCTATAACATCAAAGACACCACTATTTACAGCCCATTTTATTACATCATTACTAGATTCAGGAAAAACAAAATCTTCATGTAATAAATATCTTAATTTACAATGACATTGACTGTCAACAAATCGTTTGAATGAATTCAATAGATATGGTATTAAAATAGGTCTACTACTAGAAGTTATTAAAACGTCCATTTATTAAAATCTTCTCTATTACTTAATTTTACGCAACCAAAATTAATATCATTAAACATAATATTAAGTTTATTTTCATCCACTTCAATATTTTTATAAGCGAGATAACTAAAAAATCTATTTACTATACTTTCAATAAAAATGTTAGATTTATTATTAATAATGCGTGATTGTGTATAATTTAATGGCGGTATTGTTATTTTTTTGTCTTCTATTTCTTTGTTAAGAATATAACCTAAATAAATTCCTCTTTCAGCCATATCTTTTAATACCAAGCTATTACAATTATTGTCAATCAATATTGAGTACATTACTTCCCATTCATATTTAATATCAAATGGATGTACCATAATATCCATCTTTGATACATCATAATCAACAATATTAATACTAAAATTGTTTATATCTATAGTTGGTTCTACTTCTCGTACAACAGCTCTTACATCACCAGTCCAATTTTTATTTATAATTCTTCTATTAGCTATTATACAATTTATTTCGTGCTGATTACACACAACGATTCTTCTAATTAAATATTTTTTAATATAATCAAATATTTCTTTTTTAAAGAACAAATCTTTAAAATATTGAAATAAATAAATTCTTGTAGAAAATTCCTTTAAAATACTACATACATGATTTTTACTCATTTATATATATATTGTCCTTTAAAATTATATTATTAAAAAAAATTAAAAACATCAATTATATATTTACATAATATTTTTAACCTAATATTTTTTTGAAATATTTTTTTTCTCTATTCATATAATCCTGAATAGTCCATCCATTATTTAAAATCGTTTCTCTGGCTTCTTTACCCATTCTTTTCAAAATAGCTGGTCTATTTATCAATATAGCTAATTTTTCTAAATAATTTTCAACATCATTATGTTTTACTATAAATCCATTAATACCATCTCTAACTAACTCAGGAATATTACCGATTTCATTACCAATAATTGGACGTCCACATGCCATCATTTCTATTGATGTATTAGGACCACCATCTATACTAGATGCAACTAGTAATGTACTTCCTTTGTTATAAATTTTTTTAGTTAATTCCGACCTACTAATCGAGTTAGTCCAATTATTAGTGTGCATTATCAATTTAACACCACTGCGTTTAGCAACTTCTTTAATTAAATCTATACCTTTCTCAGGTACAGGTTTTCCAACAAAAATAATAGTAAAATCTTTACCTACAGGAATGTCATTTAACGACTTAAAAACTTCTGTGTCTACACCATAAGGAGAATAAAAAACTGGAACATTTATTTTATGCTTTTTCATAACATCATTCAAAGCTAATTTATTATTAACAAAAACAGCAGCACAACGGTTTGCCAGCTTCACCCATAATTTTACTGGATTTATATTATTATTACCTGATTTTATTACTAAATAATGTGTTTTAAAAATGTTTTTTATAACATGTCTACCTGTAATTTTTGTTACTATTTTTCCCTTCGGTAATCTAAATGGAAAATCACCTCTACATAACATTGTATGGGCTGTAAGATAATATATGTCATATCCTGTATACTTCTTTTCATATTCTTTGTTCAGTGTTACTTCATCAATACTATCGACATCAAAACTATCAGAAAAATAATATTTGAAATATTTTAAATTTTTATAAACAGCCCAATTAGGAACATCATATACAATTAAAATTTTAGGTTTCGTCATCAATATCTTTCCTATTAATAATTCTTACAAATTCTCTACTTAAATTAAAAAGATGATTCTTTTCATGTAAGGTTTTTAACATAATTTCTTTTTTCCATAAAGAAATGTAATCAGATGGTATTGTAAAAAAATCTTCTGATCTATTATCATCGACTAATTTAATTACCGACGCCAAAAATATTTCCAAATCTAAACAAACAGGATATTGATAATTATAATCAAATTCCACATCAATTTTAAATCTGTCTTTTAATTCAAAAAAAGCATAACACCATAATATTCTGTTTTTAGGAATACTATAGTCATTCATAAACACAAATATACTTTTTACTACATCATCTAATTTATATCTTTTCATTTTTTAAAAATTTTATTTTCATAATTAAAAAATCTTAGTTTTTTTACTCATCTTCAACCTTGTTTGGTATTAAAATAATTTTTTCAAAAAAATTACTTTTTCATCACCCCTGCAAAAAATTGTTTTACCGACATACAATACTTCACAACTCATTTCTTCTAACCACTTACTAACTGTACTTAAATTTCTGATATAAGAATAATGTTTTTTTGGATTACCAGGGATGTTAGCTAGTGTAATCACATATTTTTTAGACACTCTTAGCATTTCTTCTAATGCTTTTTTATTATCTTTTACCAAACCTAATAAATGATGTGAAAACACAATGTCCCATGAATTATCTTTAAATGGTAAATCACATGCATCACCTTTCATTATAGGTCTGTTTTTTGATTTAGCATACTCAATATAACTATCAGCTATTTCAATTCCTAGAGCATCTTTGATATAATCAGCTTTATTTAACATTTCTGGAAATTGACAATCTTTTGTACCGACATCTAAAACTGTCCAGTTTTTTATATTTTTTTCACCATTTAACTCAGAAATTAAAAATGACCATAAAAGTTTACAACCATTGATACTTTCCCAATCTCTTATAGGATCATCATCAAGAAAATTTGTAACATAAGTTTCTTTATAATTCATTTCTTTGATCAGTTGTCCATTTTTTTCAGTAACAGGACTTGAATATAATTCTTGATTATTTTTCCATTTTGGTACTTTCATAAAATTAACTCCACTTTATTATATTTATTTCTTTTTCCAAACAGTTCTTAACCACTTATTTTTTATTTTATCATTAATGATTTTAACTAATTCAAAATCAATTCCTTTCATCAAATCATACAATTGATCTTCACTTTGAAATGTATAATAGTGCGCCCATGGTGTAGGAATTTTTTCAGGTATTGGTTCAATTGGAACTTCAATAAATAATATACCATTTTTTTCCATAACTTTATAAATTTGATTCAGCACTAATTTAGGATTTATTGTATGCTCTAAAACATGTGACAAAACAACTGTTCCATAACAGTTACTTGATACAAATTTATCAAGCTCATGTGCATCCCCTTGCCAAACAATAATACCATTTTTCTCAGCTTCTTCACAAGCAACAGGGCAACATTCAATTCCCTCTATTGCACCGTTAAATCCTCTCTTCTTCATAATAGAAAGAAATTGCCCATTTCTACAACCTACATCCAAAACAGGTTTGTTTTTATCACAAAAGTCTATAAAAACATCTATTGCGTCATTCATTCTGGATTCATGAGCATCTCTTATATACTTTTTTTTCATCTCTTTCAAATTTTCAATAGTCATCTTAATTTGAACATCTAAATATTCTTTATGTTTACTCATAATAACTCCTTTAAAAAACTTTTTGTTGTTGTTTGTTTTCCTTCCAAACAAGCAATAACATTTTTTATTCTCTCCTTGCTGGAGTGATATCTTTGCATAAATGCAAAAGCTTTTTTTCTCATAGGCATTGTATCCTTTGTCAATGCCAAATTTAATTTTTCTCCTACTGTTTTTATATCAAAATCTATCTCATAGTAAATTTCCGGTGGGATAAGATCATCCTCACCTTTGAATTTTTTATGAAGTAAACATGCACCAGCACCAAGATATTGCCATGGTCTTACTTCATTATAATGAGTTATTTCATATCCAGTACATAAAGACAAAATGGCTTTAGCTGATGCAGCCAATTCTAAAGTTCGATGCCTCAAGTCTTGTTTTGATTGTGTTTGTATAATCTTTAAATCAAAATTTTTCAGTTTTTTTATAAAGGAAGTTCTTTTTCGGTGTGACATACTACCAGTGAACACAAAATTATACTTTAATTCATTGACCGGTTTAGCCATTTCTTTATAAGTCATTGAACAGTATGGCATAAAAAAAACAGGTATACCCCAATATTTTCTAAATTTTTCTAAATTATGAGTTTGATTCAGTAAAGCTGCATAGAAAGCGCCTGATATATTACTGTTATACCTAGGTTCGTGTCTTGCATCACATAAAACATGTATAAATTTAGTACCAACTTTTTTATTAACATCAAAAAACACGTTAAGTATATTCTTTAAGGGATGAATTAGATGAAAAGTTAAATGAGTAAAACAATAATCAGCTTTTAAATTCATTAATTTATTTTTTATTTGCTTAACATTATTTGTTCTATAATCAATTTCAAATACATCATGTTTATTTAGTAGCAATCCTTGTCTAAATGTTAAGACAAACCATGAATAATTTAACTTAGTATTACCAAGTATTACAAACTTCACGTATTAAACATCTCCCTTTTAAAAACTTTTTTCACCACATTTATTACATGCATAATAATAAATTTTTTTATTATAGTATCTAATTATTTTGTATCCCCATTCAAATCTGAAATATACTCCACAGTAAAAACATTTTCTCCAAACAAATATGGGAAATATTTTTTTTATTATTCTTTTGTATTTTCCTTCTACCTTTTTCATACTAAAACTTTCCTATTCTAACTGTATGTATTCTGTCTTCAACTCAACTAAATTTTTACCAACTGAATAAACTTCAGATACTTTATGTGACATTCTCCCCCGACTGAAGTCGGAGGCATCATCTGAAAAAAAACATTCCAGACTTTGCTCTTCCACACCGGGGTTAGCCCGATGCGCGCCCATGATGAAAGGCATCATGGTGAAACGGCTTGCGACTCACGCGGCAATACCGGCCTGACCCGGTCATGCTCACGAGTTTTGCCTTCTGTGGTAGGTTTCCCACCCCCAGTATTCCGTTTCCGCACTGGAGATCGACGCTTCCCAGAGAACTCTAAAGCCGGATATACCGACTCACACGTGAAGCTTCCGCCCCTCCGTGCTTCGCCCTCTCCACGTCTGACGAGGGCCTGCCCGGCCCCCGGAGCCAAACTCAGGCTCACGCAACCAAATATTATTATTGAAATTATGTTGGCAGATACATGATCCCGCTTTCCAACAAGACCGCAGACCGGACAGATATGCATCCTGTCCTTGAGTTCCTTGGGAACCCGAGCCCCGCAGGTGCATGTCTGGCTATTGCCCCCTATTCCCTCACGCGTGTTGGGCGCAGCAATATACCTCTTGCCAAGTTTGCTCTTGAGATACAGTTTCTGCTTGTGAACTGCCCTGTCGGAAGCCACTTTCGCAAGCCTCCGGTTCCGGATCATAAACTTTACAGAGTGGTCCTCCACAGCGATACGCCGATAACGATCAGCAATGACAGCGGCATTCTTTTTATGATGATAATCCCGGATACGCTCAATCTTCGTGTGAATTTTGGCCACCTTGCGAATCTGGCGGCGCAGGCGGTTGGAATATGGCATCTCCTTTAAGGCCGGAGCTTTTCTTCCCGATGCTTTCGCCTCGGCTACCAATGTCTCGTATTTCTTCTTCCGAGCTTCGAATTGTCGTGAAAGCTTTTTTTGTGCCTTCCGGAGCCTCATCCTGTAAACGTACCATGCCTTCGGAGGATCATATTCCTTGCCATGAGAATCGGTCATGAGCTTGTCAAGACCCATGTCGATGCCGGCATCCAACCTGTCATCATTGTCTCGAATCTGGGGAATAACGTCTTTTTCCTGGATTGCCGCCGTCACAATGCAATGCCACCGGCCCTGCTTGAATTTGACGGTAACCGTCTTGGGTTTTCCCTTGATCCTCCGATGATCGTAAAGCTTGAACTCGCCCAGGCCGGAAAGGTAAAGTTTGCTATTGCTGATATGAGCCGCCGAGCCATACTGGGGATAGGTAATACTCCGGTACTTTTTCAGTTCTATGCACTTAGGAGGATGGACATCCGTTTGTCCCTTTTTCAAAGCATCGAAAAACCGTTTGTAACCTTCATCTATCCTGACGGCTACATTCTGACGTACCTGGCTATGGACACCAGATAGTCCTGTGTCCTTTCTGGCATATTCCGATATGGCCTTATATTGATCGGCAAGCGTAAGGTAGCGAACCTTCGCTTTAGCATCTTGCCGCCGGATGGCCCTGTTTTTACTGCGGTTATTTTCCCGGTCTTGTACAAGAGCATTGCGTAGCCGCCAACAGGCGCGCAACCAGGTCGTAAGCTTCTTATGCTGCTTAGGGCCAACCTCCATGACAAAATCATAGGCCCGAGTTACCGTCCGGTGCTTCGGCTTTTTAGTCCGCTTTGCCCTTTTGATTTGCAATGTATTTTCTGACAACCTCTTCACTCATATCCCCTACGGTGCCAACATAATAACTCGGGTTCCACAAATGCCCCCGATAGAGCTGCTTCCGGATACGAGGATACTGCGCCAGCAGTCGCCGTGCAGATATCCCCTTGATCCATTTCAACAAGGCCGAAATACTTGTATGAGGAGGCGCGGATACGAAAAGATGCACATGATCTTCGTTGGCCTCCTGCTGCACGAGCGTAAACCCCTTCTCCAAGGCGATTTCTTGGAATATATCGAGCAAATCATCAGCAACCTTGCCCACAAGAACCTTTTTCCGATACTTCGTGCAGAAAACGATATGATAACCAATCTGATAAACGCATGTCCGCCTGTGTATTGTTTCCATATAGTACATATAGTATTATAATTATATATATATTGCAATATATTTCTAATACTTGATAACTGCACATAGTCGCTTTCATCCCTCATATGAATAAGAGGGAATTCCCGCTCCCTTTCTTAAAATTCTACTTTTTTCAGGTGCTTCTTTAAATAACAAATATATTGTTTTCTTACTTGGAAACATCAATTCTGTTTTGTAATTTTTCAATTTTATGATTTCCTATCTTAAGTAATATTGTTGTAAACATGTCTCTATAATTTTCAGCTTGAATACACCAATCCCATTCAATAGCTGTTTTCCTAGCATTATATCCCATTCTAACCAACTCTTTTTTATGGTTTTTTAACCATTTTATTTTATTAACATATTCAGATATGTCTTTTTTAACTATAAAACCATTATAACCGTCAACAATAAATTCAGGCATATTACCGATAGCATTAGATAAAATTGGCCTTCCACAAGCAGCTGCCTCCAATGCCGGACATGGGGTACCATCTTCCGTAGATGCAACTATAAACAAATCTATGTTTTGATACAAATCAACCATCTTATCATATGGTATTTTTTCTTCCCAAGTATTGTAATGAGAAAAATATTTAACTTTTGATGCTTTTACAGCCGGTTCTATTATTTCTTTTTGACCTTTTAAAGGAGATATCTTTCCAATATGACCTACTATTAATTCACTATTAGGATTTATAGGTTTCTTAGAATAAAACATTTCTGTGTCAACACCATTTGGTACATAAAAGACATTTTCTTCAGCAAATCCAGATTTCAGTAAAAAATTTCTTAATAATATTGAATTAGCATGTAACCACTTAACACTTTTCAAATCTTGTATTATTGAATTACCTCTATGAGCAGTAACACCACTTATTCTTTTTTCAAAAGGAACTTTTCTCAAGTAAGGTATATAACTATATCCAAACGTTAAATACAAATCAAATAAATCATTTTCTATTCGATAGTGTTTACCACCATCAATTAATGATACCAATGTAAAATTAAAATCATCACTCAAATACCTTATTAAATACTGTGACTTTATCCACCAAGCCCATCCCTCTACGTCAACTAAAATCGCAATATTAGGTTTTACACCATCATCAAAATTTGGTTGTATTCCCACTAAAGATTTTTTATGCCTAATACCTGAATACTTTCTAATCCTAGATTTAGATTTTCTTGATATTGTTTTAGTACTTCTAAGTTTTTCTAATTTTTTTTCTGTTTCTTTTTTTATTTCTATTTTTTTACGTAAATTTTCATCGAAAACTCTCTTATAAGACCTTATTTGTTCAACTTTATTACCTCTAGTAGACAATAATGCTCGTTTTTCTAATTTTTCTTTTAATTCTTCTTTTTTCTTTCTAACTTTTTCTAAAAATTTTTCTCTGTCCATTAAAACCTTCCGGTACAAGTAATATGGGTTTTCTTTATTATATGATTAATTCCAAAATATTCTTGGCATCACAACATGATTTAAATTTGATATAATATTTTTATCAATTTTCTCTATAGCAAATTTAATTTCTTCTTTCATTGTTCTAGTCTGCTTAAAACCCTTACTTTTAAGTATATCAGTAGTGTATTTGTAATAATGCTCATTTGTTTGTTCTGTTCTAGGTGATGGTATATGATTAATTCTAACATCTATATTATATTCCTTTAATATCTTTTTTACTAAATTTGCACAATATAACATAGATTTCCATTCACACAATTGATTCCATACTTGAACACGTCCACCATTTGGTGGATTGTCAATAGCAATCTCAAGTGCTTGTATTGAATCACTAAGAGCTAGAAAGCCTCTTTGATGTTTTCCCTCACCATAGACAGTCAGTGGAACTTTCATTAAGGCTTGTACAATAAATCTATTTAATACTGTACCAAACGATTCATCAGTATCTAATCTAGTATTAAATTTTGTTTCCTCTAATTCTTTTGTATAAACACCATAAACAATACTTTGCATAATATCAGTACATTTTAAACCCCATGCTCTTGTACAAAAATCAATTAAATATGTAGAAGCAATTTTACTTCCGTGATATATTGAGCCACAACGCCTCGGATATATCATTTCTTTTGACATACGTCCTTTATGATTTATAAAAATATACCCTTCCTCTATATCAATATTTGAGTAATGATCATATTCTCCAGTTGTACCAATTGTTATGTAATGACAATCAGGAACATATTCTCTAATAAACCATAAAAAATTATTAGTTCCTAAATAATTATTAATTAATGACAACTCCGCATGGTATCTACTAATCATTGAATATGCAGCAGCCGGTTGATGTGCTAAATTAATTATAGCATCAGGTTTATGTTTTTTAATTATGTCACGTAATAATTCTGAATCTTTAGCAACATCAATATCATAAAACAAGAAATTACCAATATTTTTTAAATTAGTAATTCTATTTTCTATTGAATCTATTTTAGTTGCTGATTCCGACTTTAGTTCACTAACCATTTTTCGTCTTAATCCATTATCAATACCTACTACATTAAATCCTTTATTTAATAATCTTAAACATAATGGAAATCCAATATAACCATCTGATCCAGCTACAATAACATTCATCATATATATAAACCTCCTTTTATTCAGCCCTAACCAAAGCCAGTTAAGTTGACAACATTACCCTTTCGTACAAAAACTTTAAATTACCACAATCCCATATTCTAATATACCCCTCGGCTTCTCGTAA
>CAYUNC010000017.1:0-17620 GCA_964445915.1 uncultured Arcobacter sp. | reverse complement strand
ACAGTAACGAAGAACTTTCTTCAACAGGTCTTGGTAAATAATTAACTTTTAGTTATTTACTAAAAAAGCCAACTACTTTTATGTAGTTGGCTTTTTTTATGTACTTTATATTATTTTTTATTAAGTTCTTTAGCTTTTTTCTCTTTCATAGCTTTTACTTTTTCATCTTTTTTTATAGCATCTTGTAAATCTTGAGTTGAATCATTTAAAAGTCCATTCATCATCTTCTTTCCATCATCAAATTGACCTTGCTTTACACCCCAAATAAAAATACTAATTAGTATGATACCTAAAGTTATTCCAACTATTAATTCTAACAACAATATTCCACTCATCTATTTTTCCTTTATCCTCATACTATTTCCAACAACTAACAATGAACTTAAACTCATAGACAACGCAGCAACTAAAGGTATAACATATCCTGCCATTGCTATAGGTATAGTTACAACATTATACACAAGAGAGATAGCTAGATTTTGTTTTATAAATCCATAAGTTCTTTTTGAGATATGAAAACATTTTTGGATACTTGAAAACTTATCATTTAAAATAACAACATCACTAATAGCAATAGATATATCAGCACCATTTCCCATAGCAATAGATACATCAGCACGACTTAATGCCAAAGAATCATTTACTCCATCTCCAACCATAATAACAGTTTTATTTTCATCTTTTAAACTATTTATAAAATCAGCTTTTTGAATAGGTGTCATTTTTGATTTATAGTTATCTATTCCAACTTCTGTAGCAACTTTTAAAACAATCTTTTCATTGTCACCACTACACATAATCACTTCTATATTTTGTTCTTTTAGATATGTAATAGTTTGTTTTACATCATCTCTTATTGTATCTTGTAGTTGTAGTGTTGTGATAATTTTATCATCTATTTTAAATTGATAAATTGTATTTTCATATAAAGTATCATCATCAACTCTACCACCAAAGATGATTTTATTTTGATATTTTGCTTCAATACCAACTCCTGGGATTTGTTTAATATTATCTAAATTTACAGAGTTTATATTAGAATAATTTTCTTTAAGATATTGTTTTACAGCTACACTTACAGGGTGTGTTGAACTATCTGATAAAGAGTACAATAGATTTAATTCTTCTTCGTTTAACTTAGTATTATCTACTTCAATAACTCCTAATTTTCCAGTTGTTATTGTTCCTGTTTTGTCAAATACAATAGTATTTGTTTTTGCAAAAACTTCTAAAAACTTTGCTTCTTTAAATAATAAACCTTCTCTTGCTAGCCAACTAATACCAATTAAACTTGCTATTGGAGTAGCTAATGCTAACGCACAAGGACAAGCAATAACAATGACAGAAATAGTAATAATTAAAGCATTTTCAAAGTCACCATTATAAAAGTACCAGCCACTAAATGAACCAAAAGCTAACAGTAAGATTGTAATAGAAAAATATTTTGATATTTCATTTGTAGTATTTTCAATTTCTGGTTTTGAGTTTAGTGAATCTTCAAGAAGTTCTACTATATTATTTAGTGTAGAATTTGCATAATCTTTTGTTGCTTTATATCGTATAACATCACTAATATTTATGGTACCACTATAAATTGTATCATCTATTTTTTTAGAGATACTTTGTGATTCTCCACTTATACTACTCTCATCAAAAGATGATATACCACTTATTACTATACCATCTACACTGGCTTTTTCGCCATTTTTAACTTCTATTATATCACCTACTAAGATTTGGTCAAGCTCTACAACTTTTTTCACACCATCAACTATAACAGTAGCATCAAGAGGGATAGAAGCTTTTATTTTATCCATAGTATCAACAGCACTTTTTTTACCTATAACTTCAAGATATTTTCCAACAAGAACAAAAGTAATAATCATAGCAACACTATCAAAATAACTATGCCCTTCCCCACCAAAAAGTACATATAAAGAATATATATAAGTTATTGTAGCTCCTGCACTTACTAAAAAATCCATATTTATAATTTTATTTTTTAATCCATAGTAAGCCCCACGGAAAAATATCCAACCACTATAAAATAAAACTGGTGTTGAAAAAATAAACTCTGTTATATGAATCATTAGAAGTATATCTTCTTCCATTCCACTAAAGAATCCACTATATTTAGCAATATCAATCATCATAATATTCATTGAAGCAAAGATTGCAATACTCATTCGTAAAAAATAATCTTGCTTATTTTTAGTAGCTTTTATCTCGTTTTCTGTTCTATTATAAGGGTAAGCATTGTATCCAATACTTCTAATCTTATCTATGATTTGTGATAATTTTATAGTATCTTCATCCCAAATAATTTTTGCTTTATTATTCGTAAAATTTATAGTGATTTCTAGTATTCCATCAGTACTATTTAAAACTTTTTCATTCAACCAAATACAAGCAGCACAATGAATTCCCTCAATAATTAAATCAACTTTACTAAAACCATCTTCTGTAGTTTTTATATATCTTTTTGTAAAACTTTCCATATCAAAATTTGTACTATCTATACCTAATGCTTTAGGAGGCTGGATTGTATTTTTTCCCATTTTATTATAAAAATCATCAAGCCCATCATCTTTTAGAAGATGATATACCCCTTGACAACCGTTACAACAAAAATAGCGAGTAGTATTATCCTCTTCTTTTATCATAACCTTTTCATCAAATTTAAGATGACAATGAGTACAGTTAACTATCATTTATTTCAAATATTCCCAATTTCTTATTTTTCTTTATCTTTGTATACTTTTTTATAATTCCATGCATACAAATATATACATCATTTTTAGTATCATTTTGTAAAAACCCATAAGCACTCATAAGATTTGATGTAGCTTCAACTGGGTCTATACTAAATGGCTTCATTGCACCTGTTAAAATAATAGTTTTATTTTTTATATATTTTGCTAAAAATAATGCTGTTTTATCTATTGTATCGGTTCCATGGACTATGATAATTTTTTTTATCTTTGTCTTTTGAATATAGTTTAGAAGTTTTTGTCTATCATCATTTGTAATATCCAAGCTATCTTTGTAAATCATTCCCTTAATATTTATATTATGAATTTTACTTTTATTTATAATTTGTTTTATATATTTATTAGTTTTATTTACAATCAATTTGCCATTTATCTCATCATAATCTTTATTAAAAGTACCGCCAGTATTAATAATATTAATTGTGTCCATCATTTATACTCACTCTTAATTAAATTTATTGTATTATACCTAATATACTTACAAAAGGAATAGTCTTGAAACCAGATGCTAAAAGATTAAAAGAAATTACTGTTTTATATTGTGAAGACGAAAAAGATTTACGAGAAGTTACGGGTAGTTTTTTAACAACTTTTACTAAAAAACAATTTATTGTTGAAAATGGTCAAGAGGGACTAGATACATTTAAAGAACATCAAGAAGAGATAGATTTAATTATCACTGACATAAATATGCCACTTATGACTGGTCTTGAAATGGCAAAAGAGATTAAAGCTATAAATCAAAGTATTCCTATTATTGTAACAACAGCATTCTCAAATAGTGAGTATCTTTTAGAAGCTATTGAATTAGGTATAGACAAGTATGTTTTAAAGCCTATAAATATCAAAAATTTAATTACTGCTATGTCATCATCATTGATGTATTATGAATTAAGAAACTTATATATAGATAACTTAACAAGACTATCAAATAGAAATGGTCTAAGAAAAGAGATAGAGCAATCAGAAGGATTAGCATTAGCTTTAATTGATATAGATGGATTTTCAAGATTAAATGATGTATATGGTGAAAAAGTTGGAGATTTAATTCTTCAATCATTTGCCAATGATTTAAAAGATACTTTTAGTAATAACTATAAGATATTCCGTGCAGGGGCAGATCAATTTGTAGTTTCATCAAAAGATGAAGATATAGAATCTATTAAATCTTTATGTGATAGTTTTATAAAAAATATTGAAAAGAATGGTATTAAAATACAAAATGACAACAATGATTTTGAAGTAGCAATATCTATGACTGTAGGATTATGTAATTCAAAAGATAAGCATTCTTATGAAAATGCCCAAAGAGCTGTACATAGAGCTAAGAGCTTATTTATTCAAATGCTTCAATATAATAAAGATGATTTTGACCAAAAAGAGAATTTTAAAGAAAATATGCAATGGATTAAAAGGCTAAAGACTGCTGAAATAGATGGTAACTTTCAAGCATATTTTCAACCTATTGTAGATGGACAAACACAAGAGATTTATAAATATGAAGCTTTAATCAGATACATAGAAGATGATGGTACAGAAATTGCACCTTGGAAATTTATAGATATTGCAAAAAAAGCAAGACTATTTCATAAAATTATTAGAGTATCTCTGAAAGATTCTATATCACTTATTAAAGATAAAGGTGTTAGAGTTTCTGTAAATATATCTTATGATGATATTGTAAATAAAGATACATATAAATATATTTTTGATACTTTAGACCAACATAAAGAGATAGTTCATTTACTTGACTTTGAATTACTAGAAAGTGAAGAGATTGAAGACTTTATGATTGCAGAAGATTTTATTAATACTGCTAAGGGTTATGGTTGTCAAATTGGTATTGATGATTTTGGTGCTGGATACTCAAACTTTAATATGTTACAAGCTTTAAATGTTGATTTTGTTAAGATTGATGGTTCATTAATAAAAGAGATAAATACATCTCCTAAACAAGCTCTAATAGTATCAACAATTACCCAATTCTGTCAATCATTAAATCTTAAAACTGTTGCTGAATTTGTAAGTAGTGAAGAGATTTATCTTAAAGCTAAAGATATAAATTTAACATATATGCAAGGGTGGCATTTTGATAAGGCACTGAGCAAAGATATAATTAAGTAAGAGTATAAGACAAACTATTTAAATTACTAGCTTATCTTATCTCTTAAAAAGATTTTATAAAGTATCTTTTCCTATAAAACTTTTAGTATTAGCTTCAGTTACAATAACTGAAGCTATTTCATCAGATTTTATTGCTATTTTATTTGTTTCTTTTGCAATTGTTGCACTTTGTTGAATACCTTGGTCTAATAAAGATACTGCATTATTTATTTGTATTATTCCAGATTCTTGTTCTTTACTCGCATTTGTAACTTCATTAATCAAGTTAGCAGTTTTTGTTATATCTTGATTTAATTGATTATATCCATTTATCATATCATCAGCTAAAAGTTTACCATCGTTGGCTTTTGTTGTTGCACTTGAAACAATGTTTTTAATATCATTAGCAGCTTCTGCACTTCTAGTTGCTAGATTTCTAACCTCTTGTGCAACAACTGCGAAACCTTTTCCAGCTTCTCCTGCTGTTGCTGCTTCAACTGCCGCATTTAGTGATAAAATATTTGTTTGGAATGCAATTTGGTCAATAATAGATATAGCTTCACTAATTGTATTTACTTCTTTATTTATAATCTCCATAGAATTAGCCGTTTGAGATGCTAATTCCAAACCTTCCTCAACTGCAAGAGTAACTTTAGTTGAATACTCTTGCATCTGTATAGTATTTTGATTGCTGATTTGTATTGTACTTGTTATCTCTTCTAGTGCTGCTGCCGTTTCTTCAAGTGATGCTGCTTGAGTAGTAGCAGATGTACTCAATATATTAACATTTTTTGTTAATATTTGAGAATCATTTTGTAAAGTTATACCATTTTTTAAATTCATTAAACTCAATTCACCCAATGAACTTCCAAGTTCATTAATACCATTTGCAAGACCAATAATATCTTCTTGCATACCAGTAGTATTGATTTGTTTTAGATAAACTCCCTTTTCATATTCAGAAATAACTTCCAATATATCTTGAATAAAAGCATCTTTACTATTTGCCGTACCAATTGCTAAGAAAATCTTATTAACATCAGTTGCTATTTTTGTGAAGTCACCATGAAGACCTCTTGGTAACATTTTTCTATGCATTTGACCTTGACTAATTAATTCTAATGATGATTTTAAATCTCTTAAAAAAATCTCTTGCTGATCTAAAAGGTCATTTATATCCCATGCAAGTTGTCCTATCTCTTCTGTTTTATCAATATTAGTAATTCTATGATATAAAGAACCATTAGCAGCTTTTTTAGTAATATTAGTTATTTTTGATATCTCCACTGAATATCTTGAAAGTGCTAAAATTGAAATTAATATTAAAATAAATAATATTAGTGAAACTATACTCTGCACTATTAATACAGTAACGGACATATCTGTTTTTATAAAAAACACAAAACCTATATGTATTGGAAGTAATAATGCAACAATTATTAATACTTTTTTCACATATGATATAGTATTTATTTTTCTAAATATAGCTTCCATATTAATTGTCTCCTTGTAAAGATAAAATCAATGGTTCATACTCAATATTATTAGCATCTAAAAAATCAAATAGTATTTTACCACCTGCTTCCATACCACCACTTTTTTCAGCTTTAACCATTTGTTCATATAAAGGTATAATCGCATCAATAGCACTTCTTGTAGGTGCTCTTCTTACAGATGTATAGCCAATTATATTTCCAGCAGAATCATGGTCAGCAGAAATGTGAGTAAATACCCAATAAAAACTACCATCTTTTCTTAGATTCTTAACAAAGGCAAAAAATTCTTTACCTGATTGAATAGTATCCCATACAAGTTTGAAAGCTACTTGTGGCATATCTGGATGTCTTATTATATTATGATTTTTTCCCAATAGGTCATGTTCTTCGTATCCAGCCATATCCATAAAAATCCTATTACAATAAGTAATTATACCTTTTGTATCTGTTTTTGATACTATAAAATCATTCTCATTCATCACAATTTCTTTATTTGTTGGTGTTATATGTGGTTGATTCACTTTATACCTTTCTATTTTCTTTATTTTATAAGCTAATATATATTATTTATGATAATAACATAATTTGTATTAATTTGTATGATATAGGTCAAAGTAACATAATATAATATTATATTATATTCAGAAAATAATTATTTAGATTTAATGTACATATAGAATGAGGGAGGAGAGGTAGTATGATTTATTTTAAAGTAGAATTAGTCTTTTTTAAACATTCCACTCTTTAATAATATTATTTATATTAAATAGTTTTGTTTTTAATAAACTTGTATTTGCTATAGAAACTAATTGCTTAGATGCTTCTTTTAAATTATCATTAACTATAAAATAATCATATAATTCAAGTTGTTGTATCTCTTTTTGAGCATTTTTTAATCTTTTAGTTATAGTTTCTTGAGTATCTGTTTTTCTATTTACAAGTCTATTTTCTAGTTGTGTTATCGTAGGTGTTGTAATAAATACAGATGTTGTAACATGAGATAATTGATCGTGAACTATACTATATCCTTGTACATCTATATCAAATATAATAAGTTTTTCTGCAGATAAAGAATCAATAATAGGCTTAAGAAGAGTCCCATAATAATTACCATGAACTGATGCATATTCTAAAAATAAGTTATCTTTTATACCATTTTCAAATTCTTCTTTTGATACAAAAAAATAATCTACTCCATCTTTTTCACCATCTCTTGGTTCTCGTGTAGTTGTAGAGATAGAAAAATAATAATTATCAATTTGTTTATATACTTCTTTTAGTAGTGAACTTTTACCACAGCCACTTGGACCAGAGATTACTAGAATAGCACCTTTATTTATTTGAGATAACATTCTTATTCACTTTCTACTTTTAATTTTAAAGTTATCTCTTTTCCACCTGTTAACTCATCTACTATATTTTGACCAAGCTTATTTAATAATGGACTAATTTCATTTATAGAATACTCATTTAACTTAACTCTAATAGGCTCATCTTCAACAAAATTATATTCTCTAACCTCATCTATAGCTTTATCTATAATATTTGCTAAGTCTATCCATTCATCTTCATCATCTTGAGATATTACTTCTTCAATAGCTGAATCATCAAGCATACCTTTTAGTTTTGATAATTCATTTTTATCTAATACTCCACCACTATCCATAAATGCACCAGATACAACACTTTCATCTGACTCTTCTTCTATTTCGTCATAAATATTATCTGCTAGTGATTCTATAAATTCTAAAGATTCAACAACCTCATCTTTTTCCTCTTTTTGCTCTACTTTTTCTTCCACTTCTAGAACTGGTGGTACTTCTAAAATCTTCTTTTGTTCATCTAAAATATCAAATAATGAAGATGGTAAAAATGGTTTTGGAATAAAGAAATTACAATCAGAATCAATCTTTTCTTTTGAAATAACTCCATAACTTGAAGCCATACTTGCAATTGGAAAACTTTTATCAATACATATATCTTCTGCAATAATAATATCATAGTCATTGTCAACTACACAAGTATTTGTTGTCGTTAAATCCAAAGCTAGTTTTTTTGATACTAGAGTTACTATTTGTTTTATAATAGGTGTTTTTACTATTAGTAATATTGTCATTTTAATTGTTCCAATTTATTGTTATTTAATCTATAAACTTTATCACATTTATAGGCTATTTCTTCTTCATGTGTTACTAAAATCATACCTGCATTTTGTTGCTGTACATATTCAAAAAGAATATTCATAACTTCAAAAGCTGTTTGACCATCTAAGTTTCCTGTTGGTTCATCTGCAAATATTATACTAGGTTGTTTTGTCAAAACTCTAGCAATAGACAATCTTTGTTGCTGTCCACCACTAAGCTCACCTACACCTTGTGTCATCACATGGCTTATTTTTAATCTTTCTAGTAACTCTTTGTCAATTTCATTATTTGTCAATAAAGAGGCTATTTGTAAATTTTCATTTGCATTAAAACCTCTAAACAGATAATGTGCTTGAAATATTATACCAAAATCTTCTCTAACAACTTCTAAAAGTTTATCTTTTGCTAAACCAAATATATTTTGTTTTTTATATAAAACTTCTCCACTCATAGGTTTTAGTAGTGAGCAAAATATATTTAATAATGTTGATTTTCCACTACCACTTATACCAATAATAGCTATTGTTTGTTTCTCTTCTAAACTTAGACTTATATCTTCAAATAATGGATAATCAAAATTATGAGATATGTTATTTACTTGAAGTAGGCTATTCATTATATATTAACTAAAATACTTTTACAATAAAATTGTAAAAGTTGCTCCATCACCAATATTAGCTACACTAATAATACCAGCATTTTTTTCAACTATTTGTTGTGTCATATATAGTCCTATTCCTGTACCTTTGTCATTTGCTTTAGCTGTTACATTTATATCAAATACTTTATTTATAATATGTTCAGGTATTCCACCTGCATTATCTTGAATGATTATCTTTCTTTCATTATCTTCTTCTATAAGTGTAATTATAATTTGTTTATTTTCTATGTTATTTTCATTAAATGCATCTTTTGAATTATTAATAAGATTTAGAATAACATGTTTAAACTCATTTTCTACACCATCTAATACAATACTATTTGTGATATTAACTTCAATTTCTATATGATTTTGTGCAAACTCATCTCTAACTAAAACCAATACACTTTTAATACAATCTTCAACTTTAAATTGTTTTGTATCTTTATTTGGTCTAAAGAAACTTCTAAACTCACTTAAAGTATTTACCATATGGTCTTTTTGTTGAGTAAAACTTTCTTGAAATAGTCTAATCTTTTCTGCGTCTAATACTCCATCTTCAAAATCATACTGTAAATAATCAACTTGCATACTCATAGTATTTAAAGGTTGTTTCCATTGGTGAGCTACAGCATCAATCATCTCTCCAATAGCTGCAAGTTTTGATTGTTGCATAAGTTTTGCTTCGCTATCTGTTCGTCTAGCTATCTCTTTTTCTATTGTTTCTTCTAAAGAATTTTTATACTCATATAGCTCTTGCTTATTTTTTAATCTTTCTATTACTTTTGTAATAGTAGTTACAAATTGCTCTTTTTCAATAGGTTGCAATATATATCCATCTATACCTTGTCTAATAACATCAATAAAATTCTTTTCATCAGGAGAGATAATAAGTACAGTAATATGTTTACTTATTTTTCTAATCTTAGCAATCATATCTACACCATTTAATTTTGGCATATCTATATCAGTAATAATTAAATCATATTTCTTGCTTTTAAAATTATCATAACCATCAAGACCATCTACAGCTACATCAATATTTTTAAAGAATTTACTTAATATTAGTAAAGTATCTTTACGATATTCTTCTTTATCTTCAACAAATAATACCCTTACAGTATTACTAAATTCAATCATATCTTTAGATAAAAAACTATTCATTATTTTTCCATTCTGCAAAAAACTCATTTGAAATATCTATATCAAACAATTTAATCCTTTTTTAGTTATTATTTTATTAGTATACATAAATTATTCTTAAAATTACAGTTAAATACAAGATTAATATACTTAAATTATTGATTAGGAATTAAGAAATGTTTCAAGGACTTTCAACGGATCAAGCTCCACCAATTAGTGTACCTTTTAGATTTTTTTTAACTGCACCTATTTTTGGTATTATTATTTCTATAATCTTTTTTATCTACTCAATAGATGAATTAGTAAATAAACATTCACATATTACTATAGGGATGATTCACCTTTTTACTTTAGGTATTTTAACAATGATAATTTTTGGAGCATTACAACAAATGTTACCTGTTTTAGCAGGAGTTGTATTTAAGAAACCTCTGTTATTTGCAAATATTATTCATATATCTTTGAGTATTGGAACATTAGCATTAAGTGGTGGTTTTATTTTCTCAAGTAAAATATTATTTATTATTAGTAGTCTCTTTTTAGCTATGAGTTTTGGTACTTTCTTTTTTACTTTAATTAAACTTTTATTTAGTGTTAAATTTCTTACAAGTACCGTAAAAGCAATGAAAATATTTGCTATTTCAGGGCTTATTGTAGCTTTACTTGGATTATATTTAATTGGTCAACATATAAGTTTAAATATCAACTCATATCATTATATTTTTGTAAATATTCATATACTTTTTGCTGTTTTTGGTTTTGCTATTATTTTAGTTGTAGGTATTGCTTTTCAAGTTATTCCAATGTTTTATGTTTCCAAAGATTTTCCAAAATTTATTCAAAATAAATTACCAAATATTATTTTTGGTATGTTATTTTTAACTTCACTATTTCTAGTGTTGCAATTTGATATTTATATTTTTAAAGTTATTTTATCACTACTTTGTATTGTTTTTGCATATTATGGAATAGACAGTTTAAACAATAGGAAACGACCTGTATTTGATGTGACATTGTGGTACTGGAAGCTATCATTATATTGTTTAATTTTAGTGATGATTTTATCTGTTTTACCACAAACTCAAGAGAACTATCCATTGTTAGCTATTGTTTTTATTTTTGGTTTTTTATATCCTCTTTTGCAAGGTATGGTTTATAAAATCATCCCTTTTTTATCTTGGTTTCATCTAAGTAGTCGTGGATATTTTACAATTCCAAATTTAAGAGAATACATAAAAGAAGATTTAATAAAATTACAATTTCATATCTATATATCTTCTTTTGTATTTTTTATATTATCAATTATTTTTAATCAATTATTTTTATATATTGCTTCTGCATTATTTTTAGTGTCAAATTTGATGTTTCTATTAAATCAAATAACAGCTATTAGAAAATATAATAACATAGCAAAACTATCTCCTATGGAAGCTTTTGAAATGAGTACAAAATGAATATAAATGAAGAAAAATATAGTAGATGTAAAAGTTTATTTGGTGATGACAATTTTTCCAAACTACAAGATAAAAAAATTATTATTTTAGGAGTTGGTGGTGTTGGTGGATATGCTTTGGATTGTTTATATAGAAGTGGTATTACAAATATAACTATCGTTGATTTTGATACTTTTGAAATATCAAATCAAAATAGACAAATAGGTAGTGAAGCCATTGGAGAAAATAAAGTTAAACATTTACAAACTTTATATCCAAATATTAAGATTATTGAACAAAAAATAGATACCAAATGGGTTGAAGAGTTTGATATGTCATCATTTGATTTAATATTAGATGCTATTGATGATATGAAACCAAAAATTCAAATTATTATAAAATATTATAAAAAACTTGTCTCTACTACTGGCAGTGCAAAAAGACTTGACCCCACTAAAATTGAATATCTAAATATCTTTAAAACATTCAATGACCCATTTGCTAAAAAGATAAGAGAAGAGTTAAAGAAAGAGAGATTTAATAAGAATTTTAAAGTTATTTTTAGTAGTGAATCACCCAACTGCAAAGATATGGGAAGTTTTGTAGGAGTAACTGGTAGTTTTGGTTTGGCTATGTGTTCTATTACAATAGAAAAACTAATACAAAGTTAAGTATAAAAACGATAAAATCTATACATAATGAAGTATAATTTAAGGATTTTAATATGAGTGGAATTAGTGGTAGCGTAGAACAAATGACACAAGCACATCTAAGAAATGTGCAACAGTTAGCAGTTTTTTATACTGGACATAGTGATATATATGCAATTAATATTGCAAAGATAAAAGCATTTATCATTACTGAAGAGATTAAAATAAGCGATACTCCAACTGATTCGGAAATTATTACTGGTATTGCTACTATTAGAGGTGAACCTATCACTCTAGTAAATTTAGATAGATGGCTAGGTCTTAAAGCTTTACCTATTGAAGAATATAAACTAATTATGTTTTGTGAATTCAATAATAAACAAGTAGGTTTTTTAGTAAAAGCTATGCTTGATATTGTTGAAAAAACAACTGATGAATTAAAAAATTCAGAAGAACAAAATTCAAAAGTAACATATACAACATATGTAGATGTAGATGGTGAAGAAGAGCTTTGTACTGTGTTTAATGCTGAGCAACTTTTAGTTGATATAGGTTGGGTAGATGATCAACAAGATGATTTAGATAAATATGTAAAAAAACCAGTAAATAGTAGTAAAATAATACTAGCAGCAGAAGATAGTGCAGTTGCACGAGCAGTTCTAGAAGGTTTCTTTACTAAAGCTCAAGCTAAATATGAAATATATCCAAATGGTACTGAATTATTAGCTAGATTAGAAGAACTAAATCCTACTGATGTTAGTTTAGTTATTTCTGATATTGAGATGCCTGATACAGATGGTTATCAAGTTGCTCAAGCAATTAAAGGAAATAGTAGATTAGCTCATCTTCCAATTGTAATAAATTCTAGTATGACAACAGATTCAGTAAAACAAAAAATGAAAAATATTGGAGTTGAGGACTTTGTTGGTAAAACTGATGTTTTAGGTTTATACAATACTGTTGTAAAACATGTAGGATTAGCTGAATAAATTTATTATTAGCTAATTTGTAAAGCACTCTTCACAAGAGTTATATTTTTAGTCAATTTATCAACTCTTATTTTAAACTCATCTATATTTGCATTATAATAACTTGATGCAAATATAGATTCTAATTTCTCATCAAAGTTTTCTATAGTTTGTATCTGAATATCACTATCTAACAAATCCAATATTAATTGTGGATTTTGTCTTTCAAGTTTAATTATCACATACTCTAAAGTGTACTTATTATCAACATCTATATTTAAATACTTACATATCTCAATATAAACGCTATCTACACTTGAAGAGTGTTTATTATATATTGTACCTGCATAATCATTTAGATATTTATTATAGTTTGAATAGTTTGAAAAAAACTCTTCTATTTTATCATCATTAACTTCATCTATATTTTTATATATTTTATTTATTATATGTTCTACACATAAAGTTGCTATTGGACTACAATTAGTTTTGATATTTTCTATAAAAGTTTTTATTAACATAATCTATCTCTTTTTAAATTAAAAAAAGGAAGTTATAAAAACTTCCTTTCTTAAGTATTTTGTATTTAAGTATTATAACTTAACTTTCAGGTCCTGCAGCTGTGAAATCAAAGTCACTATTGCTAGTTAAATACTTTTTAAAGTTCTCTCTATACATATTAGCTAATACATGAGATGCTTCATCATACTTAGATTTATCTTCCCAAGTATTTCTTGGATTTAAAACTTCAGTATCAACACCACTTAATGTTTTAGGAATAGCTAGATTAAAAATAGGTAAAGTATCAAAATCACAATTTTCAATACTTCCATCTAAAATACCATTGATACAAGCTCTTGTATTTTTAATACTCATTCTACTACCAGTACCATAAGCACCACCAGTCCAACCTGTATTTACAAGATATACATTTACATTATGTTTTTCAATCTTTTCACCAAGAAGTTTTGCATAATCTGTTGGATGTAAAGGTAAAAAAGCTTCACCAAAACAAGCACTAAATGTAGCAGTAGGCTCTTTAACACCTCTTTCAGTTCCAGCAACTTTAGCAGTATATCCACTTAAAAAGTAATACATAGCTTGTTCAGATGTAAGTTTTGATACAGGTGGTAATACACCAAAAGCATCAGCACTTAAGAAGATTATATTTGTTGGATGTCCAGCAATACTTCCCTCTTGAATATTATCAATATGATGAATTGGATATGAAACTCTTGTATTCTCAGTTTTTTTACCACAATCATAATTAACTAAAACATCTCCATCATCTTCATCATAAGCTACATTTTCTAATATAGCTCCTTTTCTAATAGCACTAAAGATTTCAGGCTCAGCAGATGCGTCAAGGTTAATAACCTTAGCATAACAACCACCTTCAAAATTAAATACTCCATCATCATCCCAACCATGCTCATCATCACCAATTAAAGCTCGTTTAGGGTCAGTAGAAAGTGTAGTTTTTCCAGTACCAGATAATCCAAAGAATAATGCAGTATCGCCATCTTTTCCAACATTTGCAGAACAATGCATTGCCATTTTATTATCTAAAGGCAACCAATAGTTCATCATTGAAAAGATACCTTTTTTAATTTCACCAGCGTACCATGTACCACCAATTACTGCTTCATTTTCTTCTACATTAAATGCAACAAATACTTCAGAGTTTAGATTATCATCTTTAAAATCAGGATTTGTAGCTTTACAAGCATTGTATAAAGTAAATTCAGGAACAAAGTTTTCTAACTCTTCTTTTGTAGGTACAATAAACATATTTTGAACAAAATGTGCCTGCCATGCAATCTCAGTAATAATTCTTATAGATTTTCTACTATCTTTACTAGAACCTGCGAAGACATCAGTAACATATAAATCTTGACCATTTAGTCTAGATTTTGCTATATTTCTTAGTTTTACATATACATCTTGTGAGATTGGTTTATTAACATCACCCCATGCAATATGTTTATTAGATGGGTTAGCATCTACAAAATATTTGTCTTTTGGACTTCTACCTGTAAATACACCCGTATCTATCATTAAAGCACCACTAGAAGCAATCTTTGCTTCTTCATGAGTAACTGCATGACTAATTAGTGTATCAACATCTAAGTTGTGATAAACCTTACCTACATTTTCTAAACCTAAAGAGTTTTTAATATCAGACATTTTTTGTTTTTTCCTATTTCTTATTTAAAGATTGATAAAAGTACACCAGCGGCAACTGCTGAACCAATTACACCTGCAACATTTGGACCCATTGCATGCATTAATAATATATTCGATTTGTCAAATTCTTGACCAACTTTACTTACTACACGAGCAGACATTGGAACAGCTGATACTCCAGCAGCTCCAATTAGAGGATTAATTTGTTTATCAGCTGCACTTAATTTATTCATAACTTTAGCCATAATAACACCAGCTGCAGTACCTGCACTAAATGCTAGTAAACCAATAACCATAATCCCCATAGTATCAAGAACTAAGAATTTGTCAGCTGCTAGTTTACTTCCAACACCCAACCCTAAGAATATAGTTACTACATTAATTAATGAGTTTTGCATTGTATCACTTAATCTATCAACAACACCAGATTGTTTTGCAAAGTTACCAAGTGCAAAAGCACCAATAAGTGGTGTTGATTCTGGAAGAATTAAGATTGCCATCATTAAGATTAAAATAGGTAAAAATAGTTTTTCTAATCTATGTACTTTTCTTAATGGAGGCATTTTAATTTTTCGTTCAGCATCTGTTGTTAGTGCTTTCATAATAGGTGGTTGAATTACAGGAACTAAAGCCATATAACTATAAGCAGCAACAGCAATTGTTCCTAACATTTCAGGAGCAAGCCTATTTGCTATAAAGATAGATGTAGGACCATCAGCTCCACCAATAATAGAGATTGCTGATGCAGTTTGTAAATCAAATCCAATTGCAACTGCACCAACTAAAGAACCAAAAATTCCAAATTGAGCAGCACCACCTAAGATTGCTGTTTTAGGATTTGCCAACAATGGACCAAAATCGGTCATCGCTCCAACACCCATAAAAATTAATAATGGGAAAAATTCATTTGCAATTCCCATATTATAAATAATTCCTAGCATACCATGTGGTCCACCCATATGTGCTAATGGAATATTAGCTAACAAGCCACCAAAAGCAATAGGTAATAATAATAGTGGTTCAAAACCTTTTGCAATAGCTAAATAAAATAGAATTCCAACTATAACAAACATTATTAATCTTCCCCATGTTTGTTCGAAAGATGTCATAATTCTAGAATCAGCAGCATTTGGTTCATCTGTCATCACATCATCACTAGGGTTTAATAAAGCATTAATACCAGTTGTTGCATAAAATGAATTAGCAAGTTGAACTAAAGATTTAGGTTGATACTCTTTTTTTTCTGTTTGTACTTCAGCACTACTAGCAAATGCAGTAACACTTAAAATACTTAAAAACATAATTAGCACAGAGGCAATTATTTTTTTACTCATTGATTTCTCCAATATAAGTTTTTATAAGATTAGCCAATTACGACTATAGTTTGACCCTCTTCAACTGCATCGTTAGGTTTAACTGCAACTGATGTAATAGTACCTGAACATGGAGATTCAATATCAATTTCCATTTTCATAGCTTCTAAAATTGCAACAACTTGACCTGCTTCAACTTTATCTCCAACATTAACTAATATTTTCCATACATTACCATTTACATTTGCACCAATTTCAGTTCCTGCACCACTTGGAGCTGGAGCTGCTGGTGTTGCTGCTGCGGCTACTGGAGCTGCTGCTACTGGAGCTACTTGAATATCTGCATTACCTTCTGCAACTTGTACGCTAAACTTTTGACCATCTACTACTACTGTATAATTACCATCTGCCATTACATTTCCTTCTGTATTATTTTCTTCACTTATTTTTCTTATATTTAAAGGTGATTCACCTTTTAAAAATGTGATACCTTTTTCTTCACATGCTGCTGCAATAAAGATATTTTCATCTGTTACTTCTAACTCTTCTAATTCTAATCTTTCTTTCCAAGCTGATAAAGATTTTCTTGGATCTTCATCTGCTATATCAAGAGGATTTCTAGTTGTTGGCTCTAACTTTAATTTTTTACTTGCAAGTGCCATAACTTCTGCATCTGGTGCAACTGGAGTTTTTCCAAAATAACCAAGTACCATCTTTCCATAACCTGGAGCAATTTGCTTCCAAGGTCCAAACATAACATTTGCATAAGCTT
>CAYUNC010000016.1:0-17942 GCA_964445915.1 uncultured Arcobacter sp. | reverse complement strand
TTTTAGATGTTGGTGCAAATGTTGATTGTGATGCAAATAACTTAAAAGAATTTGCAATTATGGGACAAGTTTATGCTGAAGATGTATTAAATATTGACAATCCATTAACTGGACTTTTATCAAATGGTGAAGAAGAATCAAAAGGAAATGAAGTTTCAAAAGAAGCTTTTGCTATTCTTGAACCTCTTCCAAATTTTGTAGGAAATGTTGAAGGTAATGATATCTTTAATGGTACAGTTGATGTTGTAGTATGTGATGGTTTTGTAGGAAATATTATGTTAAAAACAGCAGAGGGTGTTGCTGATACTATTAGTAAAATTATTAAAAATAATTTACGAAGATCATTGGTATCTATTACAGGTGCTGTTTTAATGAGAAAAGTATTTAAAAAGCTTAAACTAAAAGTTGATTATGCTGAGTATGGTGGAGCTCCACTTATTGGTGTTAAAGCTCCAGTTATCATAGCTCATGGAAAATCAAATGCTACAGCTATGAAAAATGCAATCTTTCAAGCAATCGCAGCAGCAGATTCAAATATGAATCAAGATATTCAAGATAATTTAGAAAAGTACAAGGGATAACACTCAATATGTATGCTTCATTTAAATCAATTGGTGCTTATATTCCAAAAGAGATTCGTTCAAATCAATGGTTTGTTGATAGAATGGATACCACTGATGAATGGATTACAAAAAGAACTGGTATTAGTGAAAGAAGAATAGCAAGTAAAGAGGAAAATACAAGTAGCTTAGGATATGAAGCTTCTAAAGTAGCAATACAAAGAGCAGATATAAATGTAGAAGATATTGATTTAGTTATCTGTGCTACTATTAGTCCAGACTTTTTATGTATGCCTTCTACAGCTTGTGTTATAGCTGAAAAACTTGGTATCAAGAATGTTATGGCATTAGATATTAGTGCTGCTTGTACTGGATTTGTTTATGCTATTCAAACTGCACAAGCATTTATAGAATCTGGAATGAAAAAAAATGTTTTGATTATAGGTGCTGAGAAATTAAGTAATATAGTAGATTATACAGATAGAACTACTTGTATGCTTTTTGGAGATGGTGCTGGAGCAGCTATTATTAGTGCAACTGAAGATAAAAGTGAAGCGATTGTAGATGTTCAGTGTAGTGCTGACGGTAGTTTACAAGACTTACTTTTAACTCCTGGTATTCAAAGTGGAGAAGCTCAGTTTATGCAAATGAAAGGTAACGAAACTTTCAAAATAGCTGTTAGAACTTTAACTAGCGATGTTAAGAAAATAATGGAAAAGAATAACTTTAAAAATGAAGATATCAAACTTTTCATACCACATCAAGCAAACTATAGAATTATTAAAGCTGTTGGTGATGCTTTAAAATTTGAAGATGAACAAAAAGTGGTTACCGTTGCAAAATATGGAAACACTTCATCTGCTTCTATTCCTATGGCTATGAATGATTGTTATGAGAGTGGAAGATTAAAAACTGGTGACATGATGTTGCTAGATGCATTTGGTGGAGGACTTACTTGGGGTTCTGCATTGTTACCATTTAGTGGTAAATAATCTCAATCAATTCTTTATAAAAATCAATTAACAACAACTTAACAACACTTTAGATAAAATTCAAAATATACAATAAAATATTTTAAGGTTTTTTATGCTTTTAACACCAGGACCAACACCAGTACCAGAATTTGTAAGAACTGCAATGTCAGACTTGACACTACATCATAGAACACCAGAATTTGAAGCAATCTTTGAAAATACTAGAAACTTATTATTAGAACTTTTAGGAATGAAAGAGTGTGTAATGTTAGCATCAAGTGGAACGGGAGCTATGGAAGCTTGTGTTACAAACTTAACTCACTCAAAGGCATTGACAATAAATGCTGGTAAATTTGGTGAAAGATTTGGTAAAATTTGTGATGCACACAATATTGAATATAGTGAATTAAAATATGACTGGAATACTCCTGCTTCAGTTGAACAAATAGTAGAAACTATTAAAGCAGATGATAAAATAGATGCTGTTTTTATACAAATTTGTGAAAGTGCTGGTGGATTACGACATCCTGTAGAGCAAATAGCTTGGGAAGTTAAAAAAATCAATCCAAATATCTCAATAATAGCAGATGGTATAACAGCAGTTGGTGTTGAAAAGATTGATACTACAAATATAGATGCCTTAATCACAGGTAGTCAAAAAGCACTTATGTTACCTCCTGGTCTTTCAATGATTGGATTTAATCAAGATGCTATTGATAAGATAGAGAAAAAACCAGCAGGGTATTATTTCAATCTTTTAAGTGAAATTAAAAAACAAAAGCAAAATACAACAGCATATACAGCAGCTACAACTTTAATAATTGGACTAGGTGCAATATTAACAAAGATTAAAGAAGATGGTTTTGACAATCTTTATGCTAAAACAGCTTTAAGAGCCAAAGCAACAAGAGAAGCTTTAAATGCAATTGGACTTGAAGTTTATCCTTTAACACCTGCAAATGCTATGACAACTATTTATACTGAAGAATCAAATGCTTTAAGAAAGATATTAAAAGAAAAATACAATGTAAATATAGCAGGTGGACAAGACCATTTAAAAGGTAAGATTTTTAGAATAAATCATATGGGTTTAGTTGAAGATTTTGAAGCTTCTTGGGTGGTAAATGCAATTGAGAAAGCTATGGATGATTTAAATCTTAGAACATTTGATGGAACAGCAAATAAAATATTTATGAAAGGGTTATTTTAATGATTTTTGAACATGAGATACCAGAGGGAAGCCGACTTTATTTTGGTGCATTAGCAAAACAAAAAAGAAGTATAGAATCAAAAGTTGCAGAATTTTTTACTAAGCTTGAATTTGAAGAGATAGTTACACCAAACTTTTCACACTCACAACATCAAAGTATTGATGACCCAAAAAGTTTAATTACAATAAGTGATAATACAAACAATCAAGTAGCTCTAAGAGCAGATAGTACACTTGATGTTGTAAGAATTATCACTAAAAGATTAGGTCGTACTACAAGCCATAAAAAATGGTTTTATATCCAACCTACATTTTCATATCCATCAAATGAACAATACCAAATAGGTTGTGAGTGGATAGAACATGATAATATGAGTGATATTATTAATTTAACAGCTAATACACTAGCATTACTTAATATAGAGCCAATTATCCAAGTAGCAAATATAAATATACCAAAACTTGTTAGTTCTACTTTAGATATTGATTTAAATCTTTTTAAAGATGGAGAAGTTGGAGCATTGTTTGAATTAAATATTCAATGGCTAACAAAGTTACTGTATGTTAAAACTGTACAAGATTTAGATGCAATGATAGATGAAGTGCCTGAAAATATTAAAGCTGAGTTAGAAAAACTAAAAACAATAGCATTAGATGTAGAATATAAAAATGTGGTACTTTCACCATTATATTATAGTGCATTAAAATATTATGATGATATTTACTATAGAGTTATCAAAGACAACCTAACTATTGCCAAGGGTGGTGGATATAAAAGTGATGGGATTAGTTCACTAGGATTTGCTTTATATACTGATAATTTATTGAAGATATTAGAAAATTAGTAGTAACAAAATCATATTATTTACTTATAAGTTAAACTTAGCTATACTAAAAGTGATATTATGAAAAACATAAAAGCAAAGAAAAGGTTTGGACAAAACTTTTTAAAAGACGAATCAGTTTTATTTAAGATCATCGAATCGATGCCCAACAACGATAATCATATCGTTGAGATTGGGCCTGGCTTAGGTGATTTGACAAAAAAATTAGTCAAGTGCAAAGATGTAACAGCATACGAAGTCGATAGAGATTTATATGCTATATTGCAAGCCGAGTTTATACAAGACCTTGATTCTGGTCGTTTCGAACTTCTTTTAGGAGATGTTTTACAACGATGGGAAGATGGGCAATCATTATATAATAGTAAATATGACTTAATAGCAAACTTACCATATTATATAGCGACAAATATTATATTAAAAGCCCTAGACGATGATAATTGTGAAAATATCATTGTTATGGTACAAAAAGAGGTTGCAAATAAGTTTAGTGCATCAGCTGGAGATAAAGATTTCTCTAGTTTAGGTGTTATTACTAAACTTGTTTCAGTAAAGAGTGAAATAGTTTTAACTGTTCCACCAGAAAGTTTCAGTCCTCCTCCAAAGGTGGATTCTGCAGTTATTTATATCCAAAAAGATATAGGTAAGAAAGTAGATACTGAATTTAAAAAGTTTTTAAAACTTTGCTTTTGTCAACCTAGAAAAAAACTAATAAAGAACATATCAAGTCTTCTTGATATGACTTTATTAGAGGCTTTATTTGATAAACTCGAGCTTAAGCATACTATTCGACCTCATGAGGTTGAAGCATCTTTGTATAGCCTTCTATATAAAGGAATAAATAATGGAAGAGAACACACAACAAGTACAAACAGTAGCTAGTGTAAATACTACGGAAGAAAAGCCAAAAGAAACTGCACAGCCAAAAGCACAAGAAAATGTGCAACAAACTACGCAAACAAAAGAAACTAATAAAAGTGAAGGAGATTCATCTTCACAACCTGCTGGAAAAACAGTTAAGCCAAAAAGAAAACCACCAGTATCTGGAAATGGTTGGACTAATGACTTAAAAAAAGCATTTGAAATAAATGATAAAATCCAAAAAGATAGATTAAATCCACAACTTAGAATGAAAGATACTACTGCAACAGTTAGACTTACTCCTATTGGTGGATTAAATGAAATTGGTGGAAATATGATGGTAATAGAAACTGAAAAGTCTGCTATTATTGTTGATGTTGGTATGAGTTTCCCTGATGATAGTATGCATGGTGTTGATATTTTAATCCCTGATTTTACATATTTAAGACAAATCAGAAATAAAATAGCAGCAATTGTTATTACACATTCACATGAAGATCATGTTGGTGCTATGCCATACTTTTTCAAAGAGATTCAAGTTCCTGTTTATGGAACATCTTTAGCTTTAGAGTCTATTGGTGCAAAATTTGATGAACATAAAATGAAACAACATAGAAGTTACTTCAGAGCTGTTGAGAAAAGAAAGCCTATTAGAATAGGTGAGTTTGAAGTTGAGTGGATGCATATTACTCACTCTATTATTGATAGTTCAGCATTAGCTATTACAACTGCTGCTGGTACTATTTTACATACTGGAGATTTCAAAATTGATCATACTCCTGTAGATGGTTACCCAACAGATTTACATAGATTTGCTTATTATGGTGAAAAAGGTGTTTTAGCATTTTTATCAGATAGTACAAATTCACATTCTGTAGGATTTACAAAATCTGAACTTACAGTTGGACCAACATTTGATGCTATTTTCTCAAATGCAAAAGGTAGAATTTTAATGTCAACATTTAGTTCAAATCTTCACAGAGTTGCTCAAGCAATTGATAGAGGAATTAAATTTGGAAGAAAGATTTGTGTAATTGGTAGAAGTATGGAGAAAAATTTAGATATTGCTATGACTTTAGGTTATTTAAAATATCCAAAAGACCAATTTATCGATGCTCATGAAGTAAATAAATATACAGATAATCAAGTTCTTATAATAACAACAGGTTCACAAGGTGAGCCAATGAGTGCATTATTTAGAATGTCAATTCACGAACATAGACATATTAAGATTAAACCAGAAGATACAGTTATCCTTTCTGCAAAAGCAATTCCAGGAAATGAAGCAAGTGTTTCAAATGTTATAAATAACTTACAAAAATCTGGTGCTGAAGTTTGTTACCAAAACTATGACAATATTCATGTTTCAGGACATGCTGCTCAAGAGGAACAAAAACTTCTTATCAGACTTGCTAAACCTAAGTTTTTCTTACCAGTTCATGGTGAGTACAATCATGTAAGAAAGCATGGACAAACAGGTGTTGCTTGTGGTGTATTAGAAAGAAATGTATATATTTTAAGCGATGGTGAGCAAATAGAATTAAGCACAAAAGCTATCAAAAAGATTAAAACAGTAAAAACTGGTAAAACATACATAGATAATCAAAAAAATAGAAAAATATCAAATAGTATTGTTATGGATAGACAAACTATGGCAAACGAAGGTATCGTTGTACTTATTGCTCAGATTTGTAAAAGTGAAAAGAAAGTTGATGGTCCTGTAAGAGTTAGTACTTTTGGTTTAGTTGATACTAAGCAAGAGAGTTATTTATCTAAAGAGATTGAAGATTTATTACACCACTTTTTAGAGCATGCTAAAGAAACTATATTAGATAATACTAGAGCATTAGAAGAAGAGCTAAGAAAAGTTGTAAGAAAACATTGTATAAGAAAGTATAGAAAATACCCAATGATTGTTCCAACTTTAATAGTTCAATAATAAACTTTAAAAGGATATATTATGGATTTTCAAGCAATTGCTAAAGAGGTATTGTTAATTGAAGCAAAAGAGTTAGAACTTTCTGCTTCAAAAATATCAAAAGAGATTGAAAATGCTGTAAAACTAATATCTTCTATAAAAGGTAAACTTATCATCACAGGTGTTGGTAAATCTGGTCTTGTAGGTGGTAAAATCGCAGCAACATTAGCAAGTACAGGTACAAGTAGTTTTTTCTTACATCCAACAGAAGCAATGCATGGCGACTTAGGTATGATAGGAAAAGATGATATTGTTCTTGGTATTAGTTATAGTGGAGAGAGTGAAGAGTTAATCCAAATTCTTCCACACTTAAAAAGATTTGATATACCACTTATTGCTATGGCAAAAGATAAAAATAGTACTTTAGCTTCTTATGCTGATGTTTTTTTAGATATTAGTATCACAAAAGAAGCTTGTCCTTTAAATATTGCACCTACATCTTCTACAACATTAACTATGGCATTAGGTGATGCTTTGGCTGTTTGTTTGATGAAAAATCAAGATTTTAAAAAAGAAGATTTTGCATCTTTTCATCCTGGTGGAAGTTTAGGAAAACAATTATTTATAAAAGTTGATGATTTACTAAGAAAAGATGATTTACCAATTGTTTCTGCTAATACAACTTTAAAAGATGCAGTTGTTATAATAAGTGAAGGACGACTAGGTAACGCAATAGTTTGTGATGAAAACAATACTGTTGTAGGTCTTTTAAGTGATGGCGATTTAAGACGAGCTATGATTAAAGATGATTTTTCACTTGATTGTAGTGTTGAGCAGATTATGACAAAAGCACCAAAAATGATAACAGATAAAAATCTTTTAGCAAGTGATGCTTTAGAGATAATAGAAGATTTTAAAATACAACTACTAATTGTAGTTGATGAAAATAATAAGCTAGTAGGGGTATTACATATCCATAGCTTAATAGAAGCAGGGATAAAATAATGGCAGAAAAATTAATAAGATTAAATAAATTTATTTCACATAATAGTAGATTTAGTAGAAGAGAAGCAGATAGATTAATCCAAGAGGGTAAAGTATCTATTGCTGGTGAAGTTATCACAGATTTAGCTACAAAAGTTGAAGAAGAAACAATTGTAAAAGTAAATGATAGAACAGTAAGAGTTGATAATAAAAGAGCATCAACAGTAATAGTTTATAATAAACAAAAAGGTGAAATAGTATCAAAAAATGACCCACAAGGGCGAACAACAATTTTTGATACAATACCAAAAAAATATGCACACTTTTTATCAGTAGGGCGACTTGACTATGCTAGTGAGGGTGTACTTCTTTTAACAGATGATGTAAATATAGCAAATACACTTATGCACTCTAGCTTAGAAAGAATTTATAAAATAAAAATCGCAGGTCCAGTAAGTGAAGCTATGATAAATGCTATGGGTAATGGACTTATGTTGGATGATGCAACAGCAGGTGCTTATGAAAAAACAACTATAACAAATATGGAATTTAAACCATTTAATGGTTGGCAAATTCAAAAGAATGGTCCAAAAATTTCAACAATGAAAGTTGCAATTAGTGAAGGTAAAAATAGAGAGTTAAGAAGATTTTTTGCTCACTTTAATACACCAATTATGGACTTAAAAAGAGTAAATTTTGGTGGTATAGAACTAAATAATTTACCATCAGGAAAAACTAGATATTTAGAAAGAAGAGAATATCAAGATTTAAGAAACTATATCAAGGCATTATCAAAAGAAAATATAAATAATAGTCATAATGACTTTGACGAATTTGATGAAGAGTAGGGTAAACTTACTGCTTCATAATGTAACAAAAAAACATCTAAACCCTTAACAATTTCCCACCTTTAACCTTTTTATACAGTAAATTTAGCTAAACTAGAATAAATTTATAATTCAAAAAATATAAGGAAATATAATTATGTCAATTCCAATTCATAAATATGATGTTGTAATCGTAGGTGCTGGACTTGCTGGTTGTGCTGCTGCAAGAGAAGCCGCAAACACTGGCTTAAGTGTTTGTGTACTTACAAAATTACATCCACTAAGAAGTCACTCAGGTGCTGCTCAAGGTGGTATCAATGCCGCAATGAGTGAAGAAGATAGTGTAGAACTACATGAGTTTGATACTGTTAAAGGTAGTGATTATTTAGGTGATCAAGATGCTATTAAATTAATGTGTGAAAAAGCTCCTGAAACTATCAGATGGGCTGAAAAAATGGGTGCAGTTTTTAGTAGAGATGATGAAGGTAAAATTGCTCAACGACCTTTTGGTGGACAAAGTAGCCCAAGAGCTTGTTATGCAAAAGATAGAACTGGATTAACACTTCTTCAAACAATTTATGAACAAGCACATAGAGATGGTGTAGTATTTAAAGATGAATATTATGTTTCTGATATTATTTATGAAGATGGAAAAATCAATGGTGTAGTTGCTTATGATTTAGTTGATAGTACTCCAATGATTTTTAATGCTCGTGCTGTAATGTTCGCTACTGGTGGATATGGTAGAGCTTTCAAAATAAACTCAAATGCTCATGCAAATACTGGTGATGCACTTTCAATAGTTGCTCGTCATGGTCTTCCACTTGAAGATATGGAATTTGTACAATTTCACCCAACTGGAATTGCTGGAAGTGGTGTACTTATTTCTGAAGCTGCAAGAGGAGAAGGTGGAAAACTTTTTAACTCTAAGGGTGAAAGATTTATGGAAAAATATGCTCCAAACAAATTAGAACTTGCTTCTAGAGATGTTGTTTCAAGAGCTATTACTCAAGAGATTTTAGAAGGTCGTGGTTGTGGTAAAGATAAAGACCATGTTCATATTGATTTAACTCACTTAGGTGCTGATTTAATTAATTCTAAATTACCAGAACTTAGAGATTTAGCTATCACATTTTTAGGTCAAGATATGATTAAAGAGCCTATATCTATTGCAGCAACTGCTCACTATTCTATGGGTGGAATACCTTGTGATAAAGATGGTCATGTTAGAAAAAATAACACTGAATTTGTAGAAGGTTTTTATGCTGCAGGTGAATGTGCATGTGTAAGTATTCATGGAGCAAATAGACTTGGTGCAAACTCAGTTCTTGAAGCTTTATTTTTTGGAAGACATGTTGGACAAACTATAGTAGATGATATTAAACATGGAATTACTTTTAAAGATGCTAAAGAATCAGATGCTACAACAGCACTTGAAGAATTAGTGAAAGTAAATACTTCAAATGGTAAAGAGAGAGTTCCAGCGTTAAGAGATGAACTTCAAGAAGGTATGACTGAAAATGCAGGTGTATTTAGAACAGAAGCTTCACTTTTAAAACAAAGAGATGCTTTAAAAGATTTAAAACAAAGATTCAAAAATATTAGACTTGATGACCAATCAAAAATATACAATACTGATGTTCAAGAAGCTATAGAGTTAGAACATATGATTGATTTTAGTGCTTTTATTGTTGAGGGTGCGATTTTAAGAAAAGAGAGTCGTGGAGCTCATTATAGAGAAGAGTTCCAAACAAGAGATGATGAAAATTTCTTAAAGCATACGATGACTTATATGGATAAAGATGGTAACCTTACTACAGAATATATGGATGTAGTATTAGGTAACTTTAAACCAGAAGCTAGAACTTACTAAGGAGGATGAATATGAGTGATACAAAAAAAATAAAATTTAAAGTATTTAGATTTAACAAAGAAACTGATTATTTACCTCATTATGATACATTTGAGATGAATGTAAAACAAGATGAGTTGATTCTTGATGTTATGAATAGAATCAAATGGGAACATGATGGAAGTTTTTCATATAGAAGAAGTTGTCGTCATGGTATCTGTGGGTCTTGTGCTGTAAAAGTAAATACAAAAGCAACATTAGCTTGTAAAGACAGAGTATTTGATTTAGTTGATATCTATGGTGATGAGTTAGTTATTGAGCCTCAAGATATTAACAGAGCATATAAAGATATGGTTATTGATAAAGAAAACTTTTGGAATAAATATAATTCAGTTCAGCCTTATTTAGTTGCTGATATTGAAGAGTTCCCAGAGCAAGAAAATCTTGTAACTTGTGGTGAAGTAGAAAAAATAGATGAAGCTGATTATTGTATTCAGTGTGGGTCTTGTTTTTACTCTTGTCCAGCAGTTGAGGTAAATCCTAACTATGTAGGACCTGCAGCACTTGTAAAAGCTTGGAGATTTAATGCTGATAGTAGAGATACAGCTTCTGAATCAAGACTTACTGATTTACAAGAATTAGGTTCTGGAATTTGGGATTGTGTTAAGTGTAATGAATGTGCTGAAGCTTGTCCTAAAGAGATTAATCCTATTGGAAAGATTACAAAACTACACCTACAAACATTTGAAAAAGGACTTGCTAGAGATAATGTAGCAGTTCGTCATGCAGTTGGTTTTAAATGGTCAATTGAAAAACATGGATTATTAGATGAAGGTGAATTAGTTAAATATTCTGAAGGTATTCCAGGTGTTATGAAACATATACCAGAAGCTATTGCAATGTACAAAAGAGGTAAGATTGTTATGCCTTGGAATATGCCAAAATCTAAAAATTTAGATGAAATTCAAAAGTTAGTTGATAGTTGTTCAACTGCTAAATTTGGGAGAAGATAATGGAAAAGTTAAAATACGCTTTATATACAGGTTGTACAGCGAGAGAATCTACTCCTGAATTATTAAAATCAACTATGGCAATTGCCAATAAGCTAGGGATAGAGCTAGTTTTATTAGATGAAGCTTCATGTTGTGGTGCTAGTCACTTGCAAGATTTTGATGATGATTTATCTTTAGTTCTAAATGCTAGAAATATTTGTTATGCTGAGAAACTTGGACTTACAATGGTAACCATCTGTAATACTTGTCAGTTAAATACTTCTTTAACAAAAGACAGATTAGATGAAGACCCAGAACTAAAAGCAAGAATAAATGTTAAACTTGCAGAAGTTGGTCTAGAGTATAAAGGTACTAGTGATGTTAAGCATTTCTTATATGCACTTCAAGATGATTATGGTTATGATAAAATTCAAGCACAAGTTACTAAGCCTATGACTGATGTTAATATTGCATCATTTTATGGTTGCCACAATATCAGACCAAGTCACCTACAAAATAAAACAAATGGTGGAGAAAATCCATATAAACCAACATCATTAGATAATTTAGTAAAAGCTCTTGGTGGAAATGCTGTAGAGTATGAATCTAAAAATAAATGTTGTGGTTTTCATGTAGAATTACAAAACCCAAAAACAGCAAATAGATTAAGTGGTGCTATTATGAGTGATGCTATGGATCAAAATGCTGATATGATTGTGACACCTTGTCCATTATGTCATCTTAGAATGGATGTTCAACAACATGGTATCTCAAAAGAGATAGGTAGAGATATAGATATTCCTGTATTACATTTACCACAAATGGTAGGTATTGCACTAGGACTTGATCCAAAAGATTTAGGTTTACATCACAATGTAAATCAAAGTGGAATCTCTAAATAACACTTAGAGTCAAAAGATATTAATGATAGTTTAATGATAATTTTATTAAACTGTCATTCACATTGAGTTAAGCATTGAAGATACATTAGTATTTTGACTGCTTCACTTAGACCTTTACAACTATACTTAAAGGCAACTCCCCAGGGTAGGAATACAGCAAGGAACTTTTTCTTGTAGTGTGTTTTGGTATCTGGGTGGAGTACTTAACTACACTCTGATATAATCCAATAAAACCCTTATTTAAAGCCTTTACAAAGAATACCTACACTATAATAGTCTAACTTAACCTAACACGATGTACCAGAATATAGATTTTATTGGTACATTTATTGGTACATTGTAAAGGGGCTATAAAATGTTAAGCGATACTCAAATAAAGAAACTAAAGATTAAAGATAAAGACTACTCTATATCAGATGGGCAAGGACTACAACTTTTAATTAAGGTTAGTGATACAAAGTTATGGGAGTTTAGATATACAAGTCCAACTATAGTAAATAGTAGTAAAGCCTTTAAAAGAAGAAAAACATCATTTGGAACTTATCCACAAACTACATTAAAAATAGCTAGAGCAAAAAGAAATGATTTTATAAACCTCATCAATCAAGGAATAGACCCTTTAGAACAAAAGAAGATAGATAAGCAAGAGATAGTTATAAAAGAGAATAGTAACTTTAAACTTATAGCAGATGAATGGTTAGAATTTGAATCTAAAAGAACAATTGAAGCTACACATAAAAGAAAAAAAGCAACATTTAAAAACGATATATATCCTTATTTCGCAAATAAATCTATAAATGATATTACTCATCAAGATATAATAGAAGTTGTTAAGAAGAAATCTAAAAAAGGATTAGAGGGTGCAAATAAGTTATTTAGAAATTTAAATACAGTTTGGAAGTTTGCTATAACTAAAGGACTTTGTAAATCAAATCCTTTTAATGATTTAATTAAAGATTTAATAATACCAAAGAATGAAACAAAGCATTTTTCAAAGATTACTGATATAGATAAATTAAAAGAATTAGTAAATAAAATATATACTTATGATGGTCACTACTCAACTGTTGCTATGTTAAAATTTGTTTTACATATACCACTTAGAGCAGATAATCTAAGTAATTTAAAATGGGAATATATAGATTTAGATAATAAAACTTTAACTATACCTAGAGCATTAATGAAAGCAAAGAATAAAAATATGCCAGATTTTAAAATGCCTTTAACTGATACAGTAATAAAAATATTAAAAGAGCAATTAGAACTTACTGGCTACCAAGAATTTGTATTTTTAGGAGTTGGTGGAAAACCAATAAATCCAGTTACTCCAAATGCTGGACTTAAAAGAATGGGATTTATAGATGATAAGAAACAAACACTACATAGCTTTAGAGGAACATTTAGAAGTTTAGTAGATACATATCAAAAAGAACATAATACAAGCTTTGAAGCGAAAGAAAGAGCATTAGACCACCACGAAAGAAATAAGGTAGTTAAAGCATATTCTCATCAAGCTGAATACTTTGAACAAATGAAGCCATTAATGGAATGGTGGAGTTGTTTTATTGATGAGTTATTAGATGAGGTTAAAGGGGTATAGAATGCAAGAAGTTTTTAAAGCTAATGAATTAAAAAGAGATTTAAAACAATATGCTGATTTAGATAATATTAAAGATGATGAAGATGAATTCTATTATTGTATTTTATATGAATTAGCTATAAGAAGTTATTTTTTTGATATTAAAGAGATACTAGGTATATTTAATTTAAATAAAGATAATAAAATTAAAATCAATTCAAATATATATAATATAACATATCCTAATGCCAATGAAGAAACAAAAAGTAAATTACATTTAAAACGATATATAGATAAAATAATAGGACTTACACAAGAGGAATTAAATACTTGTTATAGTTTGGATATGTATGATATTTATTGTAATTATCACTTTATAGACCAAAAGACAAAAAACTTATTAAATTATTTTAGTAATCTAAAACTACAAAAAACTACAAGAATTAGTCATTCAAATAATAAAATAACTTTATATTATGAAAAAGATTTTATAAAATTAGAAGAAAATATTTATAATCACGATATAGGTAATTATATGGATATAAAGTATAAATACTATGCAAGATATATTAGACCAATGTTGATAAATATATCAAATGATAATAAAAGTATTTTAACTGAAATAGATATTGATTTACCTAAGAATATACTAGTAGAACAATTATCAAAGATAATAGATTGTGCAAAAAAAGATATAGATAATATAGAAACTAAATATGATACTTTTTGTATGATAACAAATAAAGAAACTACACAAATACAAGAATCATATCATAAAAATAAAAATCATTTTGTTGATATGTTATATTGTTATGATTATGAAAAACTAAGATATAAAGAACTTATTGAAGAAAAGAATAAATATAAAAATAATAAGAAAGACAATAGTAAAGTATTATTAGAAGCTAGATATGATGAGCTTTGTACTATAATAAATAAAGATGAAAAAACAATAAAAAGATATATTAAAGAAATAAAAAAATATATAGAAACTTATACTAATAAAAAAAACAATCAATACTCTAGAGTATCTTAATAATAAATATAAATAGGGACAAAAAAGAATTTATTTTTTGTCCTTACAAATATTTAATAATTCCATTAAACTTTCCATATTAGAGTTACTTACACTATCAGAATGTAAGTATTTAAAAACAACTAGCTAGTGTACTAATATAACAATATTAAATCATAATCGCGATTATAAAATCAACAAGGATTTTTATAATGACTAATTTAATAAGAATAATAAAAGTAATGGAAAAAACAGGATTAGCAAAAAGCACTATATGGTGGATGATTTCAAATGATAAGTTTCCAAAACAAATAAAGCTTTCTCCTAGAGTAAGTGTATGGAAAGAGATAGATATAGATGACTGGATAGAGCAACAAATAGCAATGGCTGAGGTGGCTTAATATGAAAGTTACTTTAGCAATGCAAGTATTAAAATGCTTATATGAGGATAAGCAAGTAGCTACAATTAAAAATGAGCCTTTGTTTTTCACTACAAGAGTAGAAAATATTATATCAAAATTGAGAAATCAAGATAAGATAAAAATAGATACTCTAAAAGTAAAAACTTCTAATAGTTGGTATGGTAAATATCAACTTGTTAGAACTAAAAAGAATATTGAGAAAGTAACAAAAATACTAAATCAATCTTCTAATAAAAATACCTTTGACAATAGGGGAAACTGACTCAATGAACTTTAGTAATTATAATATTGAATCAATCTTTTCTAGTGATGATTATATCATAGAAACAGTTAAAAGTATAGGAGTGTTTGAGCCGAAGAGATGGGTAGAAACATTTAAAAAACCATTAACAAGAAATATAGTTGAAGCAAAAATAATTCATACTAATACTGGATTAACTATTGCATTAAAAAGGTTTGCTATTAATCCAAAAATGCAAACAGTAGAGTTTGCTGGACTACATAGCTACAAAGAAAAATCAGAGCTAAAATTAGAGTTACTAAAAGATTTATTGTTGAGTGGTGCATTAGATGATTGTTTTATAACAAGGTGGGATAGTGCTATTGATTTTAAAGGTAAGATACCAAACAAAGTAATAAAAACTCTTTGTAAAGTAAGAATACCATTAAAGCCAAATAGCTACAAATGGAACACAACATATTATAAAACATCAAGAGAAAGAAAGAAGAATGCTACTATTGATATAAAGTGTTATAACAAAGCTTTAAAAGAAAAGCTATGTTATCCATTGGAACGATTAGAATTTGTCTTTAAAGGTGCTTATATGAATAAGATAAAGGTAAAAGACTTAGATAGTAAATTTTATAAAAAGATGGAAAAATCAATTTATAATTTTACTGGATTAAAAATAAGGGCTAGACCTATTTTGTCTCTATAAGTTAATACATAAGGAATAATATTAATATATGTCTATGAAGCCTTTATCTATAAGGGCTGAATAGGTTTATAAAGAATAGCTTAATTTAATATAGATAAATATAAATATATAGCAACACTTCACAAGAAACAAATAAACAAATAATACTTCTAAAATATAAATACAATCAACTAATTAGCAACAAGATATAAAAAGCAAAAGGTACTCCTAAGAGATATTGAATAGCGAGGGCAACAGTCCCAAAACTCACAACATTTTGGCATTTTAAAGTGATTGACAAAAAATATTTTGATTGACAAAATTAAATTAATATTAATATTACAAGTGATATGATTATGTAGTAAAAAAATAAAGAATTTAATATGAAGCTTTATAGTATTGCTAGTATTATCATTTTACTTATATTTTTAATTTATAAATAATTAGCCAAAAAGGAACTATCAATGTTAGCAACCAATAGACAAAAGAAAGTTTTAAATTTTTTTAAAAAAAGTTATGATAGAGATATTAAAGATATAATTAGTAATCTAAAGAAAGATATATTTGAATGGGAAAAATGGGAAAAATATATTTATTATACAAATGATTTTGATACAACAAGTGAAGAATTAATTAATTTTGATATGACTTTACTGAAAGATATTGAATTACCTAATGATTGGCAAAAAGAGAAAGAAAGAAAAAAGAAATTATATATAAAAGAACAAGCTAAAATAGAAATAAAACAAATTGATAATAATTCATACTATGATAGTTCGCCTTTAGATATAAATTTTAAGAATAAAAGATTTGTATTAACAGGTGGTTTTTCAAGTGGCAAGAAGAGTGATATTGAAAAAAGTATTAAAAACCTTGGTGGTATTACTGCTTCAAAGATATCTTTAAAAACTGATTATCTTGTTCAAGGTACAAAAGATAAAGATAATTTGAATAATAGTATAGCTACAGCTATAGACAATAGAAAGAATTATGGAATTCCAGCTATTATTCTAGAAATAGATTTAATAGAGGAGTTAGAAGCTAATAGTTAAAAAAATATAGAAATATTTTAAATTATAATAGTAGTCACTTTGATTTAATGGTACATTAATTGGTACATTTGATATTGTTTAATTCTATTGAATGCTTTATATACTATCCTTAAAGAGTGTATATCTGTACTTGGGTGGAGTACTTAACTACACTCTGATATAATCCAATAAAATCAATATCTAAAGCCTTTATAAAGTTATATTTATTACTATAGATAACTTAATAGATTTATTTAGTCTAATAGGTTATAATATATTTATGAATAAAACAAATATATTAGATTATCTAAAAGACCATTATCAAGAGTTTCAAGAAAAATATAATATTGAACAAATAGGATTATTTGGAAGCTATGCAAGAGATGAAGCTACCGAAGATAGCGATATAGATATATTTGTAAAAATGCCCCCTAAATTATTTGATATGGTCGCAATTAAAGAACAAATAGAAGAGGAATTGCACACTAAAGTAGATATTATCAGAGATCATAAACATATGAAGCCATTATTTATAGAGATGATACATAAGGACTTAATCAATGTATGATGATAAAACTAGAATGATTTTATCTACTCTTGAAGATATTGAGTATTCACTAGAACTAATCAAAATAAGATGTAAAACAATAAAAGAAAGTGATGATTTCTTAAAAGATGATATAGGACTTGAAAGACTTGATAGTATTTCTATGAGATTAATAGCTATTGGAGAGGGATTCAAAAATATTGATAAATTATCTGATAAAAAGATATTAATTAACTATCCTACTGTACCGTGGAAAGAAGTAAAAGGAATAAGGGATATTTTATCTCATCATTATTTTGACTTAAATTCTGAAACTATTTTTGATATATGTAAAGATGATTTAGAAAATTTATTAAATACTACAAAACAAATAATAAGTGATATAAAAAGCTAGCTGTACTTACTAAAATATCAAATCTTTTTCGGATTCTCAATTATAATTTTATTTCCGTCTGGGTCATATCCTTCAAGACTTGCTGAATAATTAAATTTATATACACCTAATAAAA
>CAYUNC010000015.1:4673-18141 GCA_964445915.1 uncultured Arcobacter sp. | reverse complement strand
CACCTGAGTTATATTTAAAAAGATGTATTGTTGGTGGATTTGAAGCTGTATTTGAGATAAACAGATGTTTTAGAAACGAAGGTATGGATGCTACACACAATCCTGAGTTTACATCTATTGAATTTTATTGGGCTTATAAAACTTATAGAGATTTAATCATACTTACAAAAGAGTATTTTGAATATTTATTTGAACATTTAAATCTACCTACAACATTACCTTATGGTGATTTAGAGATTGATTTTACTGATTTTACTGAGATTGGTTTAGTTGAATCTTTAACAAGTATTGGTGGAGTACCTGCTGATAGTTGTAACGATATTGAATCTATCTATGCATATTGTAAAGAGCAAAAAGTTCAAATAAAACCAAACCTAAATTTAGGTCAATTGCAAGGTGAATTATTTGATGAATATGTTGAAGCTAAATTAATCAACCCTACTTTTATCACAGATTATCCTGTAGAGATTAGTCCACTAGCACGAAGAAGTGATGACAATCCTCAAGTAACTGAAAGATTTGAATTATTTATGGCTGGTAAAGAGATAGCAAATGCATTTAGTGAGTTAAATGACCCACTTGACCAACTTGCAAGATTTGAAGGTCAAATGGATGCTAAAGATGCTGGAGATGATGAAGCTCACGAGATGGATTCTGATTTTGTAAATGCACTTTCATATGGTATGGCTCCATGTGCTGGACAAGGTATTGGTATCGATAGACTTGTAATGATGCTTACAAACCAACATAGTATTAGAGATGTATTATTATTCCCTGCGATGAAACCTATTCATACAGAGATTGATTTACACGCTGATGAAGATGAAAAATAACAATTAAAGAATAAGGAAATAATATGAGCGAATTTATAAATAATGACAACCTAGCAACAGCAGATGCTGAAGTTTTTGGAATGATTGAGGGTGAATTAGAAAGACAAACAAATCATTTAGAGATGATTGCTAGTGAAAACTTTACAAGTCCAGCTGTTATGGAAGCTATGGGAAGTGTATTTACAAACAAATATGCTGAAGGTTATCCTTACAAAAGATATTATGGTGGATGTGAATTTGCTGACCAAGTAGAACAATTAGCTATTGATAGAGCTTGTAAAATCTTTGGTTGTAACTATGCAAATGTTCAACCACATTCTGGAAGTCAAGCAAATGGTGCTGTTTATGCTGCACTATTAAAAGCTGGTGATAAACTTCTTGGTATGGATTTATCTCACGGTGGACACTTAACACACGGGAGTAAGCCATCTTTTTCAGGTAAAAACTACAGTCCATTTTATTATGGTGTAGAGCTTGATGGTAGAATTAATTATGATAAAGTTATGGAAATTGCTAAAATCGTTCAACCTAAAATAATAGTTTGTGGTGCTTCAGCATACGCAAGAGAGATTGATTTTAAAAAGTTTAGAGAAATAGCTGATGAAGTTGGAGCAATTTTATTTGCTGATATTGCACATATTGCTGGACTTGTAGCTGCTGGTGAACATCCATCGCCATTTCCTTATGCAGATGTAGTAACTACTACTACACACAAAACATTAAGAGGACCTAGAGGTGGAATGATTATGTGTAATGATGAAGATATCGCTAAGAAATTAAATAGTGCAATTTTCCCAGGTATTCAAGGTGGACCACTTGTTCATGTTATTGCTGGTAAAGCAGTAGCATTTGGTGAAATTTTAAAACCAGAGTGGAAAACTTATGCTAAGCAAGTAAAAGCAAATGCAAAAGTTCTTGGAGAAGTTCTTGTAAAAAGAGGTTATGATGTTGTTAGTGGTGGTACTGACAATCACTTAATCTTAGTATCTTTTGTAGGTAAAGAGATTTCTGGAAAAGATGCTGATGCAGCTTTAGGAAATGCAGGAATTACTATCAATAAAAATACAGTTCCAGGTGAGACAAGAAGTCCATTTGTAACTTCAGGTATTAGAGTTGGAAGTCCAGCACTTACTGCTCGTGGTATGAAAGAGGCTGAGTTTAAAATCATTGGTGAAAAGATTGCTGATATTTTAGATGATATTGATAATACTAAGCTTCAAGAGACTATCAAAGAAGAGTTCAAGCAAATGGCTCAGAATTTTGTGATTTATACGAAGTCTACATACTAATAAAGTAAGGATAAAATTATGGAATCTAAAAGTAGTGAATTTAAAGGTAATGAATTTTTGCGAAATGTTGAAATTGAAAAAGAGAGAGTGGAGTTACAGAAGAAAGTTGATAAACTAGAATCTGAAAAAACAAATACTATAATAAAGCCTCACGCAACTTATGATATTCCAGCTCCTAGTTTTGATGAACAAGAGCCAGCTGTTGTAGTTGATATTCCTGATAATCGTAAATCAGATTTTAGTGAAGAGATAAATATAAAACTAAATAACCCTTTATCTAATTCTACTACTGATGATACAAAAAAGAAATATATAATATTAAGTATTGCTTTAGTTATTTTATTTATTTTAACTGTTGTAATAATTGGTCTTATCTCTGATGATAAACAAGAGAAAGATTTATTTATAACTCCTACAATTGAACAAATAAAACAAGATAAGATATTAGAAACTCCAAATTCAGATGAAAAATATCAAGCTTTGATAGATGAAAAAGCAAATAAAACTATAGATAAAGAATTAAATCTTAAAAAAATAGCTAAAGAAGAGATACCTTTACCAAAAGTTACTAAGCAAACTATAGTTCAAAAAAAGGCAAAAGAAAATGATGTCTTTGGTATGGAGATAAAAGAAAAAGCAACTGCAAAGGCTAAAGTTACTCCTAAAAAAGTTGTAAAAGAAGCAACTAAAGTTGTTGCAAAAGAGATTATGCCTAAAAAGATAGTTCCAAAAAAAGAGATAGTTAAAAAAGAGATAGTTAAAAAAGCTATTGTAAAAAAAGTAATACCTGCACCAAAAATTGTACAAAAGCCTAAAGTAATACAAAAGCAAAAAATAATACAAAAGCCAAAAGTTATTAAATCTACTACTATGCCAAAACAAATAGCAACTTATCCATTAAAAGGTAACTATATACAAGTTGGTGCTTTTACAAAATTACCAAATATAACTTTGATAAATCAAATAAAAAAAGCTGGATATACTCATGTAATTCATAAAATGACTATAAACAATGTAGTTTATAATAAAGTGTTAATAGGTTCATATAAAACTGAGCAATCAACAGAGGCATTGGAAAAAATTCGAAAAAATTTAAATAAACCAAATGCTTATATTTTAAGGTTAAAATAGATGACATTTTACCATGATACAGTTTTTCTAGATCAGTTTACACCAATATCTATCTATCAAAAGATTAAAGATATTTTTAAAGATGAAATTACTTTTCTTTTTGAAAGTTCAGTTCATACTGCTGATGGGAATTATAGCTATATCATAGTAGGAGATAGAGAAAGAATTTGGCATAAAGATGGGAAAAGCTTTTACCAAGATGAAGCTAAAGAGATTAAACAAATAGATTCTAATCCATTTAATTTTCTAAAAGAGTATTATGCTAAATTAGATACGCAAGAGTATAAAAATATTAGTTCTAAGCTTGGCGTTGGATTGATTGATGGTTTTATTGGAAATATCGGTTATGATATGGTACAACAATGGGAACCTACTTTACAAAAGTCAATGCAAAATCTACAAGATGATATAAATATTGCTGATTTTGATTTAATTCGTCCTAAGATGGTTTTAGTTTATTGTCATAAAAACTCTAAACTAACTATAGTAACTTCTCTTGAATCTTTCAAAGATAAAATAAGTATTATCTCTGATGAGTTACATAAAGGATATGAATATATCCCTTTAAAGAAAGCTACTATTTTGGATGAGGGTAAGTTTACTTTTTCTAAAGATGAGTTTTTTGATATTGTTGCAAAATACAAAGAATATATACGAAGTGGTGATGTGTTTCAAATACTTATGGCAAATAGATTTACTCAAAAAGCAAAAGTAGATCATTTGAGTTTTTATAGAGCTTTAAGAAGTAAAAACCCATCTCCATATCTATTTTTATTAGAGTACGAAGATTTTAGTATTGCTGGGTCTAGTCCTGAAGTTATGGTACGATTAAACGAAAATAGAATTTTACTTCGACCAATTGCAGGTACAAGAAAAAGAGGCGATACTTTAGAAAAAGATTTAGAGATGGAACATGAGCTAAGTACCGACCCTAAAGAAGTAGCAGAACATGTAATGCTAATAGACTTAGGTAGAAATGATGTAGGAAGAGTTGCAAAAAGTGGAACTGTTGAAGTGACTGATATTATGAGAGTTGAAAAATATTCTCATGTTATGCATTTAGTTACAGATGTTGAAGCAGTACTTGATGAAAAGTACGATATGTTTGACCTATTTAGTGCAACTTTCACAGCAGGAACTATGACAGGTGCTCCAAAGATTCGTGCAATGGAATTAATTGCTCAAAATGAAAAGATAAAAAGAAGTTTTTATAGTGGAAGTATCGCTTACTTTGGATTTGATGGAAATATGGATAGTGCTATTACAATTAGAACTACATTACTTAAAGATGATGAAGTTATCTTTCAAAGTGGTGCGGGAATTGTTGCTGATAGTATTCCAGAGTTAGAGTTTTTAGAAGTAAAAAATAAATTAGCTGCAAATATCGCAACTTTAAGAGAATTAGGGTAAAATAAATAATGAAAAAAAATAAGATTAAAGTACTGGGTTCATATGGTGGAAAAGATCAAAATATGGAACTTAGTAGTTTCAAATTATCTAATAGTATTATAATAGATGCTGGTAATATACTAGATGGTGTAAAATATAAGATACATATGGTTGAACATTTATTTATTACTCATTCACACTTAGACCATATTAAAGATATAGCTTTTTTAATAGACTTAACTTTTGAACAGAGAACTAAACCTTTAAAAATTTATGGAAGAAAAGGAACTTTGGATAATATTCATAAGTATATCTTAAACTGGGAAATTTGGCCAGATTTTACAAAAATAGAACTTATGAAAACTCCACAAATGACTGTTGAATTAATTGAAATCAAATTAGATGAAACTATTGAAATTGATAATTGGAAACTTACAGCAGTTAAGAATAATCATGTAGATTCTAGTAATGGCTATATGATTACAAAAGATGATAGCTCTGTTTTATTGACTTCTGATACTTATTGTTGTGATGAGATATGGGATTTAGTAAATACTAATAAGCAAATATCAGCTGTAATCATTGATGTATCATTTCCATCAAGACTTTCTAAGTTAGCTTTTGATAGTAAACATCTTACTCCAGACCTATTAGATGATGAATTAAAAAAATTAAAAAGAGATGATGTAACAATACACATAAATCACCTAAAACCAGCTACTCAAGCTGAGACTAGAGATGAAATAAATGAAAGAAACCTATTATTAAATAATGGGAAAATTCTTGAAAAAGATGATATTATAGAATTTTAGTCTTTATTAACTAAAATAGATAAAGAGACTCTATCTTTTACACCTAGCTTTTCAAAGATACTACCAATATGTTTTTTAACTGTTACAAGTGCAACATCTAAAGTATCTGCTATTTGTTGATTTGAATTTCCAGATGAAACTAACATAGCAACCTCTTGCTCTTTTGCAGTTAGTTTTTCTAGACTATTTGTAGAAGATGTAGATGTAGTTGACATCTGTTTAATAATATAATTCATAAGTTCAGGATATACCCAACTATTACCACCTCTTACTATATTGTATATTTCAACTAAAGCTTGTCTAGGTAAATCAAATTCACAATATGATTTAATACCTTTTTTAACTAGCAATGTACCCTCTGCTAAATTTGTAGTACTTCTTAGTGCCATAACTTTTAAGTTTTCAGGTAAACTATGGAAAAAATCTAAAATTGCATGAATACTATCAAATAGATGTAAATCTAAAATCAATACATTTTCAGGGTGATTTACAATACTATAAGTTTCATTACTATCTAAATTTATAATATATTCATCATAATAAACTTCTGCTAAGTAATCTTTTAATTTATCATTTTCAGATACTATATAAATCATTTTCACCCTTTACTTGTCTGTTGATCTTAGAATTGGCTTTAATACAAATTCTAAGATTGTCTTCTTACCAACAATAATATCAGTATTTACCTTCATTCCAACTTTCAATTTATTCTTTTTATTATTATCCAAATAATTTCTTTTTGTTTTTAAATGTATTAAATAACTAGCTTTTCCACTTACTGGGTCCATAATAGTATCTGGACTAATGTTGATAATCTCACCGATAAGATTCCCATATAAAGCATAATCATAAGCAGTAACTTTCAGTGAAATCTTTTGTCCAACATATAGTTTACCAATATCTTCTGGTGCAATTGTTATCTCTGATATTATATTTGCATTATCAGGAACAACAGTTATTAGTTCTTCTGATGGATTAACTGATGAACCTAGAGTATTTACTAATAATTTTTTTACAATACCATCTACAGGTGTTCTTACTTTAGTTCTTTTTATTATCTCTTCTGTTTCTCTAATACTTTTTGTAATACTTAAAATTTCAGATTGTATCTTACTATATGATTCTTTAGCAAGATTTTGAAATGTAAATTTTATCTCTTTAGCGCTATTTCTTATCTCATTTATTATATGTCTTACTTGTGTTAATTTCTCTTTTGCAGATACTAATTGTGATAACATACTATTTACTTCTCTTTCTATAATAGCAATATCATATTTAGAAAATACACCTTTTTTAAATAGTTCTTGGCTCTCTTCAAGTTCTTCTGCACGACTTAGATAATTTTCTTCTTGTACTAAAAATGAGTTTTGTGTATCAGCTAAAATACTCTCTTGTGTTTTTAATTGTTCTCTAAATTTTGCTAGTTTAGTTTTTTGTTCTTTTTTATTTGTAATATATCTATTTTCTTCAATTTTCATCATCAATGGATATTTAAATTCTAAATCTCTATCAACTTCAAATAGCTTATTTTCTGATTCAGCTTTAAGTCTTAATGCTTTTATCTCTAATTCTGCGATTTTATGAATATTTTCATTTATCTTTATTTTATAAGCAGTATCATCTATTGTCAATAAAACTTGACCTTTCTTAATTCTATCACCCTCTTTAATATGGAGAATTGATATTATTCCACCCTCAAGATTATTTATGCTTTGTATCTTGCTTGTAGGTATAACCTGACCTTCACCTCTTACTATCTCTTCAATATCAAAACTAATAGCCCATACAAAAAATAAAGCAATAATACCAACAACCATTTTCACAACTAAACTTACTTTAGAAGATACCGTACTTAAAATAGCAACACTAGTACCTTTCATAAATTCAAATGTAGTTTCGTTATATCTTTCATTTACTAATTGTTCCATTTTTAGCTTATTTAATATAAAAGTATCATATGTATCTTGAATTACAAAAGTAAATCCAGTTAAAACTCCAGAATCAAAAGTTGGGTATATAAATGTTCTTGTATATATCTTTCTTGCTTCAAGATTTAACATCTGAAGGTCAGTACCCCATGATTCTTTTCCATGATTACTTACATATTCTACACCATTAAAGAACTTCTGTGAATTGTCATAATGTACCAATATATTGAAATCTTGTCCAATTATTTGTTCATTGTTGTATCCAAACATATCACTAAATGCCCGACTAGCTTCTATGACTTTTAATTCTTTATCTGTTTGAATATGTACAACATGAGAGTTAATTACATCATCAAGAGCCTCTTTTTGAATCTTCATCTCTTGTTCAAATTTATCTGCAGATTTACTTGCTCTTTGCTCTCTTTTTAATTCTCTTTGTAGTTTTTTTACTTCTTTTTCAAGGTCTGGAATTGTTTTTTCTGCAGGTTCCCCACCTTCATCTTCACCACTTTTTGCTTTTCTTCTGGCTTCTCTTCTTGCTTCTCTTTCTAGAGTTGCTTCATCTTTAGCTTCAACTGTCTCTTCTTGTGATTGTTCTTTATTTTCACTCATCTTAAGACCTTTTTGACTGTAGTTGTTTTAATACTTCATCTCTTGGACCATCAAGAGCAACTTTACCATCATCCATAACTATAATTCTATCTACTAAAGACAAGTCACTCATTTTATGAGTTACTATAATCGCTGTTTTATCTTCCAAATAAGTTTTAAGATGTTCTTGCACTTGTCTTTCTGTTCCCATATCAAATGATTTTGTAGGTTCATCAAGTATTACAATACCACTATCATCTAATAATGTTCTAGCTAGTGCAATAGATTGACATTGTCCACCAGATAAATTTGATCCACCTTCAACAACTTGCATCTCAAGTCCTAAAGGATGTTTATTTGCAAAGTTCATAACACCACTTATTTTACAAGCTTCAATAACTTCTTCATCTGTTGCATTTCTCATTTTATAAATAATATTACTTCTAGCAGTTCCAGCAAATAATACTGAATCTTGTGACATATATGCTATATTTCCACGAAGTTCTACGGGGTCAATTTGTTTTACATCAATTCCATCAAGTAAAAGTGAGCCCTCTTGTGCATAATAAAAACCTAAAATAAGTTTCTGTAAAGTAGTTTTTCCACTTCCAACTTTTCCTAAAATAGCAACTTTTTCTTTTGGCTTAATTTTAAAATTTACATTTAATAACTGTTTAGTTTCAACCTTCGGGTAGCTGAAAGTTATATTTTTAAATTCCATTTCTCCTCTAAATTCTGGTCGTCTAACAAAAGCTTTATCATCTGAATGTTCACTTTCTAAGTTCATAATACCATCAATAGAATCATAAGCCGACTGAACATGTTGATAATATGAAATCAATCCAGCAACTTGTCCCATAGGTCCAATTGCACGAGACGAAAGAATTACAACAGCAATCAAAGCACCTAATGATAATTCTTTACTATCTATCATATATGCACCAATAATTACTAAAAATACTGTATTTAACTGAACAACAAATCCTGATATTGTACTAATAGCAGTTGCCATTGTTTTTGTTTTTACTGATTTAGCTGCAATATCTCCTGTAGCTTCTTCCCATTTATATTGTGCAAAACTTAATGCATTTAAACTTTTTAGTGTTTCTAGGTTTTGTAGTGATTCAATCAAAACACCATTTTTCATAGAACCTGCTTGAAAAGTTTCTTTTACTGATTTATACATTGCATCTTTAACTGAAAATGTATATATTAAAATAACAGCAATAGAAGCAATAGTAACAAACACTAAAGGTCCAGCAATATAATACTGAACAACTAAAAATATAACAACAAATGGCATATCAATAACCATTGCAATAGTACTAGAAGTTAAAAATCCACGAATAGAATCAAACTCTCTTAATATATTTGCCAAAGAACCAACTGGTCTAGGAATTGACTCCATTTTTAAATCTAGAACTTTTTCAAAGATAATAGAGGACATAATAATATCCATCTTCTTCCCTGCAACTTCAAGCAAATAGGTACGGGTAAACCTTAATCCTAAATCCACAGCATAAACAAATATAACTGCCATTGCAAATATCCATAATGTTTCAAATGCTCCTGTAGGAATTACCCTATCATATACATTCATTGTAAATAATGGTGTTGCCATCATAAAAAGATTTATTACTAAAGATGCTAATAGTACATCTTTGTAAATATATGCTACATTTTTAACTGTATCTTTAAACCAATGTTTATCATTATTATCAATAATTTTGAAATCATCTGAATCAAATCTATGCTCTTTCTTTAAGAAAAATGCTGTTCCATAATATTCTTGTCTTAAATCTTCAAGAGGTACTGGATTTACTAATTCACCAACTTCAGGAATAATAATATTTGCATTTTCTTTTAGCTCATCAAAGCTTTCTAAAATACAAGCATTACACTCTCCCTCTTCAGTTTTTAATAATAAAATACAAGGTAAAACTAAACGATTTATCTCGTCTAAAGGCATAAAAACTATTTTAGTATGAAATCCTGCTCTTTGTGCTGCTCTTGAAAATAGTGCTTTTCCACCTTTTGCTGAGAATAATACTGGTATTTGTTCTGTTTCACTTACAGGTAAACCTTCAGTTAAAACTGTTGCACTATATGGCTTACCATGTAGTCGACTAAAAATTACTAAAGCATCAAGTAAAGAACTTGGATTATATTTTTGTTTGAACATTATTTTATAACTCTCTTATTTAAACTATCTTGTAAATATTGTGTTAAAATCCCTGTAGAAGATAATACTTTATACTTAGCAACTAAGATTTCATATTTTATCTCAAGACTTTTTTGTTTAGCATTTTTAAGACCTTCCATTACACCTATCAATTGTTCTTGATTTATTTTTGCAAACTCATGGTCATATTTAGCTGCTTTAAATCCTTTTTTATTCTCTTCTAAACTTTCATCTACTAACTTTTGTCTCTCTTCTAATATCTTTAAGTTATAAAATGATGTTTTTATTTTAAAGTTTATATCTAGTATAACACTTTGATATTTTTGTTGCTTTTGTTTATATTCATTTAATCGTTTTTTAATTGAATTATAATCTTTTCCACCATTATAAAGATTCATTTTAAACTGAAACTTTACAGAAGTATCTTCAGTAAAGTCTACTCTATCCTCATAACCACTTTCAACTTCACCTTTTTTAAGTACCAAGTCTAAAGTAGGTAGATACCCTTTATGCTCTTTTGCATATTCTATCTTTGCTACATCTATATCAGATGAAGCTTGCAGAATTAAAGGATGAAATTCCAATCCTGTATCTAACAATGATTGAAGAGTGTAACTTGACATATCAATATCTAACTCTTCAAATGCTGATATTACTTTTGATTGTTCATTTATATTAATATATTTTTGTAAATCATATAAAGCATTATTATATTGTTTTTTATTCAACTCTATAAAATTAATTTGTGTATCTATATATTTTTTTGATATAAATATTCTAGAAGTTAATGAACTCATACCATACTTGCTTTTTAAACTCATCTGATCTGCATATTCTTTATAAATAGAAAGATGGTCTTTTGCAATACTATATCTTTTTTGTACTTTTGCATATTCTATATATGATTCTACAAATTTAAATACTAACTCATTTGTAATATTTTCTTTGTTGAAAAATGATGATGTATATGCTTTTTGTTTTTGCTGGTATTGGTTATAGTCTTGGAAACCTCTAAATATATTCCATTTTGCAGTTATATCTTTTGATATTGTTTTTGTTTTTATATCAGTACTTGCACTATCATAACTATTAATATATTTAGTATTATCATAATTAGTATCTACAGTTGGTAAAAATAATGCTTTTTGTATATCTTTCTCATTTTTAGCAGCTTTTATTAAGTAAGATTGTTCTTTTAAATCTGGGTGATTATTAAAAACATATTCTAAAGATTTTAAAAATGAAACTTTATCTTGAAAAGTATATTGTAAAGCAGGTAAAGCATTTAGTTCTTTAATATATGGTTCGATAATTCTAATTTCATTTTTAGTGTGATATTTTTTCATTAACTTTTGATATTTTTTAATCTCTACGATTAATGGTTTATTTTTTTGGATATGTTTTGGAAAAATTCTTAGAGTAGCTAAAGCATCACTATATTTATTAAAACTACCAAATAAAACTTTTGTTGCTAGTTTATTTTTATTGGCACCAAATTCAAAAGCATATATATTTGAAGTATTATCTAACTCTTTTTTAATTACCTTATATCCTTCAAAATCATATAATGTAGCTAAGTCTATTGTATAGCTTTTAGAATCTAAATTTAAAAAAGTATCTTTATCTATATTTGTTTTATAATTTATATTTGCATAAGTTACAATATACAAACTCATAAGCAACAGTATTTTTAGCATATTAACTATCCTTTTTTTCTATAAAAGTTTTTAATGTATTCTTTACAATTTCTACATCAGATATTACTTTGTCTGCAAAACCATCAATATCTTGCTCTTCTAAGTTTTCTGTACTATTTTTAAATTTCATATTTGTAGCTGTTAATGTTATAGCACTTAATGGTTTATTAACTTCATCATATATAGAGTTGATTTGTTCTCTTTTTGAATTTGTCATAATTACTTGCATCTCTTCTTCTTTTTTTACATGAGCATATATATCAGCTGTAATATCTATAAATGAGATAATAATAAATCGTTTTGATAAATTTGCATATTTCATTTCATTAATTTTAATACTAAAATGATGTTGCTTTCCAAAAGGGTCTCTTATACAAGTTTTATAATTTCTTTTAAAGTTCTCTAAAATATAATCTTTCCAAGCTATACCTTTTATACTATCTCCAAAAATATAATCACTTAAATCTAGCTCTTTATCTTCACTTTCCTCAAATACTTCACTAATACATTTATATTTTGCTTTTATGTCTTTAACAGCATTTTCAAGTGGAGCATTTAGCAACCATATCATTCTTTCATTTACATTTTCTATACCTATACCATCAGATAAAACCATAAAATTTGGTTGCATATGAAACATATTTGCAATTTTCTTTTCATTAAAATCTAGCTCATCATTTTTCTCTTGTACTGACATATTTTGAATTGTTAGTACTTCATTTTCCTCTTTAATACTACTAATATAACTATATGAATTTGTAAAATAAGTCATCATAGCCAAAGAGAAAATAATAAAAATAGTAAAATAAATATGTGCTTCTTGATTAATATAAAGTTCACCCATATCAAGTTCATCTAGTGGTGTCATAAGTACAATATACCCAATAGTTTTATCATTCATATCTTTAAGCTTATGTATTGTTTCAAAACTATTTGTATGTTCATCTATTATATATTTACCTTCAAAATTTATATAATAATCAAGACCTCTATTAAAAATAACTTTCATACTTGTCTTATTGGCATTTTTATTTACCACATAAGAATCACCAATATAAGACTTTGACATTGAATGTTTTACATCTATTTTTTTTGAATTTTCTTTATCTAAAAATATTGCACTTCTAAAATTAAATCGTTCTAAGTTTTCATTTAAAAAAGTAAAGTGTGTGATAAAATTAAAAGCACCCACTAAATCACCGTCATATAAAATAGGTGCAATATTATTTAATACTAGACCAAATTTATTTATTGAATATTGAGATATTGGCTCTGGTTGTTTTGAAAATATTATTCTTTCCATAAAAGCATTGTCGTAAGATTTATCTTCCTTGATATTAGTCCAACTTCTTTTTACACTTTTTGCATCTTCTTTGATAATATCAAACCATATATCTTCAAACTGAGAAGAGTTTTTTATACTTTTAGATAATTCATCTAACTTCATAGTTACAAATGGTTTACCAAAGATAATATCAATTAAGACTGGGTTTTTAGATAAAGATACAGCAGACATTAAAGATGCATTCTTTTGTTGTTCTAATAGTAAAGTAAGGGTGTCTAGTATATTTGTATTTAGTCTTGTATATACTTGCTCTTTATATTCTATTGTCTTT
>CAYUNC010000015.1:0-4573 GCA_964445915.1 uncultured Arcobacter sp. | reverse complement strand
TAGTATATTTGTATTTAGTCTTGTATATACTTGCTCTTTATATTCTATTGTCTTTGTTTCATATAGTCCGACAGATAAATTAATAATTATTATTGATAATATAATAAATATTAAAATACGAACATTTACAGTTATTTGAGTAAATAATGATTTTAAACTTTCTAGCACTTTAGTCATACCTTTTGTTATTATACTTTAGTATAACTAAATTTGCCTTTATTGCACCTAGTTTACTTGATTAGTACTTTTATTTTAACTTGGATTAAGAGTGAAATAGTGTGATTTCTAAATGTTGTAAATTTATATTCATCTACTTCTAATATCTCATCTTCTTGAAACCAATTATTTATTGTTCCATCTTCACTTATACTATTTGATAATTCAACTGTATCTTTAGCATTACCAAGTATTACCAGATTTATCTCAGTTCTAGTTGATAAATTAAGAATATCTTCCATAGTAATATTTAAAAAATGGTTCTGACCATCTGTCATATTAATAGTATAAATACCATCTAAATCATCTGTTTGGTTAAAGTTATCAATAGAATCTTGTATATCACCAATTGTATTTTCAGGAATTGTATCTTCTATAACTTCATCAAGAGTATCTTCATGTAGTGTAGTTTCTGGTATATTTAGGCAAGATACTATATCATCTGTAGTATCTTCTAAAATCTCTTCTATAGTCTCTTCAGGAGATGTTTCTTCACTACTTGAAGCTATCATTATAATTTCATCCGTAGTCTCTTCAGGACTTTGTATGATAAAACTAGGCTCTTCTAATATATTTTCAGGTGTTGTATCTTCTGGTACACTACTTATTGTTTCTTCAGGTATTGTTTCTTCACAAATTGCATTTTTATTTACAATAGCATTTATTGTATCCTCTGAAACTTTACCAATTGTATTTTCGGCAACACTATCTTCAGATATTGCATCTATTGTTATTTCATCATCTGTATCTTCTTCACAAGCACTTCGCATTTTCATTAAAGCAATAGTCATCTCATCAACTTTTGCCTCATATACAATCTCATTTACAGTATCTTCATCAATAGCTTTACATAGTATCTTTTCGTCTATTGTTTCTTCATCTAAAGCATCTATTGTTTCTTCTGAAACAGTATCTTCAGCTTTAGCATTTATTGTATCTTCTGCTGTTGTATCTTCTACTATTGCATCTATTGTCTCTTCTACTTCTGTTTGTTCATCTGTCGTATCTTCTACTATTTCATCAATTGTATTTTCTTCTGTTGTATCTTCTTCTATCTCATCAATAGTATCTTCTTCTACAGTATCTTCTGTTGTATTTTCATCAATTGTTTTTTCAGGAGATAATTCAGTTGTATCTTCATCAACTGTATTTTCTGGTACATTATCAACAGTAGATTCATCTATTGTATTTTCATAATTGTTATTCTCTTGCTCCATATTAAAGTTCTTTTTTAAACATATTGTCAAAAATCCTATAATAATATTTTGTCATATTTTCAGTATCTTCTCCAGCAAAAGGTAAAGGTCCAGCCATCTGATTTACTTCAAAAAAGATAATCTTACCATCTGTAGTATGTGCAAATTCTAAACAACCAGTATCATAACTTAGATGTTCTAAAATCTCTTTTGTTAAATCAACTCCAAAACTAAATATATCAGAATCAGTTTTTACTTCATGCCATTTAACAGCTATATTTTTATAAATTGTTATATCATCTTTATCATACACATCTATATCTTCAGAGTTTACTCTTTGTTTTATTGAATACACCGTTTTACCATCAGTATGTTGTGTAAAATAACATCTATATTCTCTTTTAATATCATAAGCAGGGGCAATTATAACTTCTCTATCTTTTACCTTATGTGCATTTAAAATTTTACTAATACTTGCCTCTTGACCCTCTCTACTTAAATCTTTAAATATTACACCTTTACCCTCTTGAACACAATCTTTTTTTAGAACTATTTTATCTCCAAGATTATCTTTTACATATTTCATAAAAACTTTATGGTCTCTTTGAGTAATATGAAAAGGGATAATAACATCACCTAGATACTCTTCTCTTTTTTGATATAGTTCTATCATTGCATATAGTTTATTCATACAACCTGCATTTTGCATAGTTTGCATATTTGGTTTCACTATATCTCCACCATTTGCTCTTAAGATACTTTGTAATATTCTAAAAAAGGGATGAGAAAGTGATTCTCTCATAGATACATAAAAAAGGTTTTCACTAGGCTCTTTTATTATCTCTTCACCTTTGATTCTATATAAGTTATCATTGTGAATAAATAAAGGATTGTTGTACCAAAATCTAGCTTTTATATTATTGTCTCTAAGATAATTTATTAGTAAGTATGTTTCAATTATAGAAGCTTCTAAAACCATTTTTTTAGGGTCATAATTATTTAATCCAGTTGATGGATAATGTTGCCAAATCTCTTCTGGTGTTGCAGTTTGTAGTTTTACAAATTTATTGAATTTATCATAAGTTTTTTGAGGCATTATATCTAATGAAATGATTGCTTCTTTTATAATTTTCATATATCTTCTTTATGGTTTTTTAAATTAAAAAATCCAATGAAATAACTAATTATTTCATTGGATTTGATTATATCATATTAGCTTTTAAAAAGTTAATAAAGATTAACTTATTTATCCCATTGTTACAGCAACATCCATATCAATTAGAACCGAAGCATCATTATTTGTAAATGTCACAAACTCATTTCCATCATCATCTGTTGTTGTACCTTCATCTTGAGACCATGTATTTTCTGTTCCATCTGCATTTGTTGTATTTGTTAATTCTACACTATCTCCATCATTACCTAATATTGTTAAATCAACATCAGTATCACTTGACATATCAATTACATCTTGCATATTTAATTCTAACTCTACATTTCCACTACTTGCAGACATATCAATAGCTTCTATATCATGAATATTATCAGATATATTATCAAAATCAAATGTTGCATTATTTTCAGTATCAATAACTAATGTATCATAACCTTCTCCACCATCAATACTACCATCAAAGTTATTTGAAATATTATTTACAGAGATAGTATCATCACCTTCGCCTGTACTTATTTCAGCATCAGCTCGTACATTATTTACATTTACAGTATCATCACCTTCTCCTGTACTAATAGAAGCATCCTTGTGCATAGATTCACTTACATTTACAGTATCATCACCTTCTCCTGTTTCTATGTCACTACCTTTATGCATATGACCATCAATATTTACAGTATCATTACCTTCACCTGTTTCTACTTCAGAGTTTCTCATATTTCCATCTACATTTACAGTTTCACCTTCAGTATTATAATTCACACCATCAGTCATAGCACCTGCATCTAGTGGACCATCAAAAGAACCATCAACTTGATGTAATTGTCCATCTGCAAACTGTAGTGTTTCTATACCAGTTATAGTATCTGTACCATCTGGGCTACCTTCTCTATTGTCAGTCACTGTCATTCTTCCCATACCATCTTCACCAAATGTATAGTCAGTAGAATTTCCACTGAATACTGCCGTATCATCACCAGCCGCACCTAATATTCTATCATTACCTTCTCCACCAACGATAACATCATCACCTCTTACGCCATTAATCCAATCATTACCAGCTCCACCATCAATTATATCTGTTGGTTCGCCTGCTTCATGTGTATAAATTCGATCATTGCCATCTGTTCCCTCAGTTGTAGCATCAACACTTAATGTTGAACTATCTCCTTCTGATTCTAAAGGTACATCTACTGATGATTGAGCAGCTACTTCAGTTGAGCTAGTTACACTATTTCCTGCATCATCTGATGAAACTACTGATACAGTTATATCAGAATTTGCATCTTCAGGGCTAACTTCAACTTCATAACTACCATCAGCTTGAACTGTTGTAGTATATTCATTTCCATTAACTGATATAGTTACTTCATCACCTTCAGAAATATCACCATCAGTTGCAGTTCCACTTACTGTAGCTGTAGATTCACCACCACTATAACTTACACCATCTGTTGTTGCACCTTCATTAAATTCATAATCATCATTACTCATTTCAGCTCTAGGATTTGGCACTTGTCCATCTGCAAATTGTAGAGTTTCAATATTTTGGATAAAGTCAGTTCCATCAGGAGAATCATCTCTTAAATCTTTAACAGTTGTAGATCTACCATTACAATTAATTTCATAATCATCTCTATTTCCACTAAACACAACAGTATCTGCACCTGAGAATCCATTAATAAAGTCATTACCAGCTCCACCAATAACAATATCATCTCCACCTAGTGTATTGATACGATCATGACCATCACCTAAATCTACTCCATCTTCTCCCCAAGAACCTCTTCCACCAGTTTCTTGTGTAACATTATCTAAACTTACTGTCATTGGTTCACCTTCAGAAATAACAATATCATTTACTGTTACATTTCCTTCAGTTGCTACTGTATCAATTGTTACAGTTTGTTCACTTGTAGCACTATTTCCAGATTCATCTGTTGATGTAACTGTAAGAGTTTGCTCGCCATCTGCTAATTCAGTTGTT
>CAYUNC010000014.1:0-21177 GCA_964445915.1 uncultured Arcobacter sp. | reverse complement strand
TAATAGTTGTAGTACCTTGAGCTAACGCTGCTGCCATTACGATATTTTCAGTTCCTGTAACAGTAACTTTATCAAATACAATAGTAGCTCCTTTTAAAGGACCATCAACACTAGCTTCAATATATCCAGCTTTAATCTCAATCTTTGCACCCATTTGTTCTAATGCTTTTAAGTGTAAATCAACTGGACGCTGACCAATAGCACAACCACCAGGCATAGAAACCTCACAATGACCAAAACGAGCAAGTAGGGGACCTAACACTAAGATAGATGCTCTCATAGTTTTTACGATATCGTAAGTAGCTTTTGTTTCAGCAAGCTTAATAGTATCAATAGTTATATTTGTATTGTCATGATTATAATTTGCACCAAGCATACCAAGTAACTTCAGTAGTGTTCTTATATCTACTACATTTGGTAGGTTTGTGATACTTACTTCATTTGAAGCTAAAATTGTTGAAGCTAATAGTGGTAAAGCAGCATTTTTAGCACCACTTATTTTAACAGTTCCAGCTAAGTTCTTTTTTCCAATAATCTTTAAATAATCCATTTTTGTATAACCCTTTTTGTATTTTATAACAACTTGTATAACTTTATTAGGTCTATTATAGTGTAAATTAGATTAGATTAGTATTATTGAGGCTCTTTGTATATACATACTTTATTTCTGCCTGTTTCCTTAGCTTCATATAGTCCTAAATCTGCTCTTTTAATCACATGATTTATTGTTGTATCAGTATCTAATGTTTGAGACAACCCGATACTAATAGTAAATTTTATATCATTTATATCCGAAGCATTTTCAATAGTTGATCTAATATTTTCCAATACTGAATGTACTTCATCAAGTGGCTCATTGTCAAATAATATTATAAACTCTTCACCACCAAATCTTGAAAATATATTAAAATGCTTACTAAACTCAAGTGCTTTGTTTACTAGGCTAATTATGACTTTATCGCCTATATCATGCCCATGAGTATCATTTATGTTTTTAAACTTATCTATATCTATCATTGCTAAAGAAAAACTATTATTGGCTAATTTTGAGTTATCCATCATATCTTCGGCATGTTTGAAAAAATATCGCCTATTATAAGCACCTGTCATTGGATCCTTATGTGCTGCGTTGTCTAGTGAGTCATTAAGCTTAATTAATTCAGCACTTTGAGCATCACTTTGCTTGATAATCATATCTAATCTTTTAGATTTCTTTTTATAATTATGCAATAGTTTATTGAAGTTCTTAGATAAATCTTTAAAATTCTCTTTAGTGAAGTTCTCAGATAAATTTTTAAAGTCATTTTCTAGGTTTAATATTAGTTCTTTATCCAGCATATTTAATATCCTTATTTATCTTGTATATTATATCTAAATATCTATAAATATTTAGTTTAGTTCTGGAAATTAAGATTTTCAAACTATTATCTAAATTATGATATACTACCATTATATTAAATAAATAGGCAATACACATGAGATATCCACTAGACTTTGAAAATACATTTAGTAAGACTTTTCTATTTTGGTTAAGTAGGTTTGTAAGAAATAAAGTAACTTCTTTATCTAATAGACAAGTTACAAATAAAGACAGACTAGCACAAATTATAAAAGAGCTTATTCAAGGCTATAGTAATATAGAAGATTTGAAAGCTATCATCAAAGAGCTTAGAAATCTTGGTATGAGCGGTGTTCATGTTTACTACTTGCCTTTAGAAAAGCTATATAACTATATGATGATATTTGGTGCTGGATCTATGAAAGAGATAGATGAAGAGGTTCTTAGTGACTTTTTAGCCTCAGAGACTGCAAATTTATCAGATGCAAGTAAAAAGAACCATAGAATAGCCCTACTTGGCTTCTTTGGTTATATAGACAAGCAAAATGAAGAAGATAATGGAAACTCTTATAGATATAGTATAGAGCTTAAAAATTGGGGAGGTCTTGGTGGGAAAAGTGGTACCAAACTACCCTCTTTCCTCAATAAAGAAGAAGTTAAAAAGTTTATAGCAGCAATAGATACCTATCCATATAAAAAGCCTAATATAGGTGCAAGAAATAGATTGATTATCAAAATTATACTTTATACAGGTATTAGAGTTAGTGAAGCTATAAATATAAAGATAAAAGATTTTACAAAAGATGAAGATGCTTATATTGTACAAGTTAGAGGAAAAGGAAATAAGCCTAGAGTTGTTATGATAAAAGAAAGAATAATACAAAAAGATTTAAAAATGTGGCTAGACTACTGTACTTGCGAAGAGAACTTATTGTTATGTAATTTAAAAGGTACAAGACTATCTCAATCATATATAGGGAGATTGGTAGAGCAAATTTTACTTACTGTTGGGCTAAGAAAAGAAAAAAATGGTGCCCATATGCTAAGACATACATTTGCTACTTTGCTTTATCAAAATAGTAAAGACTTGATATTGGTACAAGAGTCGCTAGGACATGCAGATATCAATACTTCAAGGATATATACTCATTTTGATAAAAGTCAGTTAGATAGAACTACTGATATCTTTTAGTTAACTATCTCTTTTGCTTCTATACTATCTTTACCATTAAATTCCTTTTCATCTACATCTGATACTACAAGCTTTGCTATTTCATCTGTTTTTAAAGCAATAGTGTGTGTTTGCGAAGCTATATTGGCATTTTCTTGAGTTTGGCTATCAAGTTGTGTTATAGAATCATTGATTTGCTCAATACCTACTTGTTGCTCTTTAGATGACTGCTCAATACTAGAAATCAAATCAAGTGTTTGAGTTATAGACCTATTTAACTTAGTGTATCCAGCTATCATCTCATCTGAAATATTCTTACCGTTGTTTGCTTTTGTTGTTGCATTTGCTACCAATGCTTTAATCTCATTTGCAGCTTCTGCTGAACGAGATGCTAGATTTCTAACCTCTTGAGCAACTACCGCGAAACCTTTTCCAGCTTCACCTGCTGTTGCCGCTTCAACTGCTGCATTCAATGAAAGAATATTTGTTTGAAATGCAATTTGGTCAATTATAGATATTGCATCAGATATAGCTGTTACTTCTATATTTATCTCATCCATAGCAGTTGTAGTTTGGCTTGCAAGGTTTTGACCAGATTCTACAGAGCTTTTAACATCATTTCCAAAGTTTGACATTTTAATAACAGCATTTGTATTGTTAGCAATATTTGCTGTTACCTCTTCAAGTGCTGCTGATGTTTCTTCTAGTGCAGATGCTGCTTCATTTGAATTTTTATTTAATATATCTACATTTTTAAGCAATATATCACTACTTCTATCAAGCGTTAAACCATTTTTCTTATTCTCCACTAGCATAGTTGTAATTGCTTCTTGTAAAGTATTGATATCAATCATTAATTTATCAAGAACTCCATCTTTTTCAATATTTTCCAATTTTAATTGATTTGTATAGTTCTGGTTAGTATATTCTTCTAATATATGATTTACTGCTAAAAAGTTATTTTTCAGATTTATTAATGCATTATTAATAGTGTCTTTTAGTTGAACAAGTGCAGGATTTGATGTTTTAGCTACGATTAATTGTGAGAACCAACCTCTTTGAACTCTATTCATTACAGATTGAGTATCATTTATAAAGTCTTGGTCCTCATTTATCCCTTTTTCTATACCATCTAAATATTCATTGATATGTAAAGATATTATGCCTATCTCATCTTTATTTTGTACCTCAATTCTACTTTTAGCAGAACCAGTATCTTTTAGTTCTAATGTGGCAATTTCAAGTAACTTAAGATTTTTTAAGATAGATGAGCTAATAAGCCCAATAATAGATATAACCATAACAATAAGAACAAGGGTAATCACGCCTGCTTGTATCTCTTTTGTATGTATCGCATTTTTAATATCTTTCCCTGTATGCGATATAAGTTTTGTAATAGTATCAGCACTTTTATGAACTACAATTCTCATCTTTCCTTGAAGACCTAGTTTGCTTGTAAGTCCTATCTCTTGCTCTGCTTTTAGAAGATTAAAGAAATCTTTTTTATACTGTATTAGATTTGATTTAGTTGTACCTGTAGTAGAAGCTATAAGTTTATCAACTTTCTTACTAAACTTATCTTTATATTTCATATCTCTTCTTAACATAAAATCTTTCTCTTGCTTTCGTAAATCATATACTTTTGCAAGTAAATTAGTATCTTTTGATGATTTTGCAGTAGTTTGAACTCTATGAACAACGCTTCTTAAGCTACCATATAAACCATCTTTTGGATTAAGTCCTATAGTCTGTTGCTTCTTGATTAGCTTATAAAAGATATTGGCATAAGCATCGATAGCTTTATTAAATGCAATTAATTCTGTTGTATTTAAAGAGTATTTTACCAATATTTGCTGAGAAAGTGTTTTATCTTTATGTAGTTCTTTTACTGTTTTTTTAAACTTTGCCTTATATTTTATATCTTTTCTCATTAAAAAATCTTTTTCATGCTTTCGAAGAGTCAGCATTTTTGCTTTTAACTGAACAAGTTTTGCCTCTGCCTGCTGTAATTCACTGATGCTACTAATTGATGTGCTCATTAATACTACTAGAATCAATAATCCACTAGCAGATATTAGTGCCGCAATAATTAGCTTAAATTTAATTGTCATATTTGTAAACATATATAGCCCCTTTTTATATGAAAATAATTATAGCACTTATATTCTTAGACTTAAGAATTATTTTTTAAATTATTTTAGTCAATGATTGCCCATAAGCAATTGCACTATCATTTGATAAAAAACCTGTAGGAAGAATAATATCTGGGATTTTTTCAATAAGTAACCTTATCAATACTCTATTTTGAAATACCCCACCACCTAAAACTATTGGTAGCTTATGTATCTCTCCCATCTCATAAATAATTGTAACTATTGTATTGAAGAATTTTGATACTGCTATACTTTTATTTGATTCATCTAATATTTGAATTATTATCTTTTTAAAATCAATAATCCCATCATCTATACTAAACTCATACGACTCTTTTATATTAGCATCATACAAGCTCTCCATCATCAAACCACTTTCACCCTCATAGCTACAAATATGTATAATATCCAGCAACGATGCAACCACATCAAACAATCGCCCACAAGAGCTACAAAGTGGTGAGTTTAAGCCCTTCTCCCATGCGATATATAAAGTTTGCAACTCTTGTTTTAAGAATGCATTTATAGTGCTATTATCTATATCTATTGCTTTTTTACCATATATATCAAATAAAAAACTAAGAGCTACTCTTCGTGGTTCTTTTATCGCTTTTTCTCCACCTATAAGTTTAAAGTATTTAAAATGCCCTACTCTTTCGTATGAATCCAAGTCGCAAACAAAAAACTCTCCACCCCAAAGATTTCCGTCATCTCCATATCCTGTTCCATCAAAGCTAACACCTAGAACTTTAGTTGTTATATTATTCACTCCCATAGTTGCTTTTATATGGGCATAGTGATGTTGTACTTGTATTAGGTTGAGTTTTGGATTTTCTTTTTTAAGTTCCAATGCATATTTTGTTGATTCGTATGATGGATGTTTATCGCAAACTATAACTTCTGGCTCAAAGTTATAAATTCGTTTTAAAGTATCTATATTTGATTTATAATGTTTGATACTTGATAAACTATTTAATGTGCCAATGTATGGCGATAATACCACTTTGTCATTAATACAAATTGTAATAGTGCTTTTTTGATTGGCACCTAAGCATAGTAGGTTTTTATTGTTCTTTTGAGCCAATTTTAGATACAAGGGGCTATAACCCCTAGCCAATCTTAATATAAACTCTTTTTTCTTTTCAATAAACAAAACTGAGTCATCACAACTATTTATAATGTCCCTATTATTATCTAAACAAAAATCCCAAATAGAAGACAATCTTGCAATATCATCTCTAGTAATACAAAGGGGCTCATTGGATATATTTGCACTCGTAACTATTAAAGGAGTATCCAATTCTTGCATAATCAACTCATAAAGTGGGCTATATGGCAAAACTATACCTATTTGCTTTATATTTGGTGCTATATTATCACTTTTAAAATATGATTCTTTTTTATTAAGCAGTACAATAGGTCGTTTAGAAGATAACAATATTTGCTCCTCTTCTTTAGAAATAGTTACAATCTCTTTAGCACTATTTATATCTTTTGTCATAATTGCAAATGGCTTACTTGGTCGCCCTTTTCTATCTCTTAAAAGTTTAATTGTATTTTGATTTGTAGCATCACATACAAGATGATAGCCCCCAATACCTTTAATAGCAACAATCTTGCCATCTTGAATATATTTTATTGTTTCATCAATTGTATTAGAAAGCTCTGGACCACAATCAAAACATCCAATTGGTTGGGCATGATATCTTCTATTTTTTGGATTTTGATATTCCTCTTCACATTGGATACACATCTTAAACTTTGCCATTGATGTATTTTCTCTATCGTAAGGCAAGTTTTTAATGATACTGTATCTTGGACCACAATTTGTACAGTTTATAAAAGGATATTTGTATCTTCTGTTATTTTTATCCATTAGCTCTTTTTTACAATCATCACATATTGAGATATCAGAGGGTATCATTGTTGTTAGCTTATTGTTTTCTTGTGATTTTATAATTTGAAAATCAGTATATTTAGTTTGCTCTTTTAATTTTTCTACTTCTATTGATTCTATTTGGCTCAATGGTGGTTTTTGTAGTTTTATTTGCTTTGTAAACTCATCTATATTGTTTTCAGAAGTTTGTATTTGGACATAAACTCCAGAGCTATTGTTTGTAACATACCCGAAAAGATTATGCTTAATAGCTAGATTATAAATAAATGGACGAAATCCAACACCTTGCACTATCCCGCAGATTTTTATACCAAAAAGCATATATTATTCTAAATCCAAACTCATAAGATACATCTCTTCTCCATCAAGAACTTTAACATCAAAACTTTTACATTTAGGGCAGATAAACTCATTTATATCCAGCTCTTGGCTGTTTTGACAATCGTTGCAGAGTATCTTTATCTTTTGCATATTTATCACTAAGTTTGCTTCACTACAGACTGTATCATTTTTAAAAGTATCAAATGCAACTTGAAGTTGGTCAACTTCTATACCACTTAATACTCCAATTTTTAAAACAACTTTAGTTACTTTTGTGGCATCATTTTTTTCAGTATTTTCTTCACAACTTTTAATTAATGATTGAACTATTGAGTATTCGTGCATCTTAACAAATCCGAGGCAATAACTCACCACTTGGCATATCAAGAAATCTTTGTGTTCCCCAAGATGAGTTTAAAATTACTTTTTGTAAGTGCGTGGTTGTGACTTTTCCTATTGATACACTATTTGAATTGAACTGTTTCAAAATATCTAAAGCTCTTTGCTCATCATCTTTTTTAATAGCAAGAACAAATGTACCCTCATTGGCTAAACTAGTGGCATCAAAGCCCAAAAGTTCGCATAGACCCATAACTTCATCACAAATAGGTATTTTGTCTTCTTGAACCTCTATGCAGATATTTGACTGCTTTGCCCATTCATTTAAAACAGCAGACAGCCCTCCTCTTGTAGCATCTCTTAAAGCTGTAATATCAATACCTTCATCAATAAGTTTTTTTACAATAGGATACAAAGATAAACAATCACTTTTTAAATCACTTGACAAATCAATACCTTCACGACTAGCAAATATAGTACTCCCATGACAACCAATATCACGACTAACTATTATCACATCATCAGTAGTGATACTGTTTGAGCTAATTCCACTTTTTAAAACTTCACCAATACCTGTAGTGTTTATAAATATCTTATCAACACTACCTTTTGGCACAATTTTAGTATCTCCACTTACAACAATAGCATCATTTACTTCTAACTCTTTTCTCATTGATTCAACTATAATTTTAAGTTCATCTATACTAAATCCCTCTTCTATTATCACACTGCAAGTTAGGTATTTAGGTTTTGCACCCATCATAGCTAGGTCATTGCAAGTACCACAAATAGCCAATTTTCCTATATCTCCACCAGCAAAAAATAGTGGAGTTACTGTAAAACTATCAGTTGAAAAAGCTAACTTCCCATCTTCTACAATAGCTGCATCTTCACTTTTTTCTAATATCTTATTTTTAAAAGCTTTATAAAAAACTTCAGATATTAGTTCGTTGTTCTCTTCTCCACCATTTCCATGGGCTAGTTTAATTTGTTGCATTTTTAATCCATTTTGTTGTTTGTTTTATTGAATTTATATATTCTTTTTTATTAATAATTGTATCAAAGTTATTTGTCAATAAAGAAAATACTTGATAGTTTGGAAATTTTTTATAAACTCCATTTAAAATGGCGAGTATATTTAAAGGTGATATATGATGAGTTAAATTTGAACTATTTATCTCTTTTATATCACAAGCTAAAGCATAATGATTTTCCAAAGAATAACAAGCATCTATAAAAATAATCTCACTAGCATCAAGGAGATCCAAAGATATCTCAGGAGTAAGTTGAAATATCAATATAAGATGTGTGTCTTTCAAATTGCATTTTTCTAACTCTTTGATAACATCTACACCAAAAGCATCTTCGCCTCTTAGTTCATTTCCATATCCAACTATAACTCTCATTAAGTTCTATCAATAACTTTAATTATCTCTTTATTTTCATCTCTAATCTCAATCTTTGAAGATACAATTCCTAAAGCGTGTGTTGAACAACTCAGACAAGGGTCAAAACATCTAATCACTGCTTCAACTCTATTTAAAGCTCCCTCTTGAATATCATTTCCATCTACAAAAGCTTGAGCAACTTGCTTAACTCCTGCATTCATAGCCAAACTATTATTACCTGTAGCGATTATAAGATTTACACTTTGAATAACACCATCTTTATTAACTTCATAATCATGAAATAAAGTTCCTCTTGGAGCTTCAGAACACCCTACCCCTTTGGTATTGCTTACATTACTATTTATTTTTATATTGTCACTCATAGTTTCTTTGTCATTTAAAAGTTGTTCAATCTTCTCAATTCCATGAAGAACCTCTATCAATCTTGCATAATGATAATAAAATGAATTAAGCACAGGCTTTCCATTGTTCAGTGCCTTAAACTTTTTCATCTCTACATCTGCTTCAGGTGTACCACATTTTTTAGCTATATTCAATCTTGCTAGTGGTCCAACTCTATACATTCCATTTGGATAACCTAATGGCTTATAGTATGGTGATTTTAAATAACTATCATCTTCTACTGCTTCACCAATAAAATCTTTATAATCTTTTGGGTCAAGACCCTCTTCAACAACATCACCATTTGCATCTATAAATTTTAATTTTCCATCATAATGTTCTAAATTCCCATCTTCATCTACTATTGCCATAAACAATGATGGAAATGAAGCAAATGAATCTATCTCTTTTTTAAATTTATCCACATTTGTAGTAAAAAAATCTATCGCACCATGAACAATCTCTTTTGCTCTTGGAATTTGACTCAATATCTTATCTTTTGCTTCTGGAGTTAATTTTGTTGTTACCCCACCTGCTACAATATTCGTTGGATGTATTCTTTTCCCACCAAACTCCTCAATTATCTTTTGACCAAATGACCTTAATTCTATACCATCTTTTGCCATTTGAGGATGTGTTTGCATCATCTTAAATATATTTCTATCTTTCGCAGGTGCATCAAAACCATATATAAAATCAGGACTTGAAAGATGAAAGAAGTTCAAGGTATGTGATTGTATTATCTGTGCAATATTTATAATTTTTCTTAAATTTATCCCAGCAATAGGTGGAGTAACCGAGATTATCTCATCCAATGCTTTTGTTGCAGATATAGCATGACTCACAGGACAAATCCCACAAGTCCTAGCAGTTAGATGTGGCATCTCTGTGTACATTCTACCCTCACAAAACTTCTCAAAACCTCTATATTGAGTTACATGAATCCTAGCATCTTCCACTACACCATCTTTATCTAAGTCTATCGTTATCTTCGCATGACCCTCTATTCTTGTAACTGGGTCTATTGTTATTGTTTTCTTTTTCATTTTATTTTCCAAACCTTGTAAATTCATGTGGATTTATCGTTTCACCATCAATCAATGATTTTATAATAGCATATATTGCATCAGCTGGAGTAGGACATCCTGGTAAAAAGAAGTCTATTTTTACAGCTTCGTGAAGTGGGATTACTTTATCTAAAAGTTTAGGTACTATTTTTGATGGGTATTTTCCACTTTCATTTATATCTGCTAAGTCAAAATATCCTTTTTCTAAAACTTTTTTTGTTCCAAAATGATTTTTCATAGCTGATATATTTCCAGTAATTGCACAATCTCCCAAAGCTAAAATAAGTTTTGAATTATCTCTTATTGTTTGTATTATCTCCAAATCGTGGTCTGTACTTAAAGCACCCTCAACTATTGTTAAATCTACATCTTTAGGAAATACTTTCATATCAACATATGGACTATAAACAACATCTAAATAAGGAGCAATCTCAACAAGTCTTTGATCCATATCCAATATAGACATATGACATCCAGAACAACCATCAAGCCAAATAGTAGCCAATCTTATTTTTTGCATTATTCGCCCCTTTTTATTATCAATTCTCTAATAATATCTGTTTTTTTAATCACTTCTTCTTCAGTTATATCTTTTTCATACAATGCACCAGTTGGGCAAACATATACACATTTTCCGCAACTTGTACAGCTTGTACTATCTATCCAAGGTTCATCCATATCATGAATAATTCTAGTATCCATACCACGATTTACCAAATCTATAGCATGAGCACCTTCAATCTCATCACACACACGAAGACATCTTGTACACAATATACATCTGTTTGGGTCGTGTACAAAGTTTTTATGTGAAGCATCTATATCAAATCCCTTATTTATGTAAGGAACTTCACTTTTATCCAATTCTAAAAGTGTTGATTTGTCTTGCAATTCACAATTTCCATTTGATACACAAATACTACAAGTATGAGTTCTCTCTGTAAAAAGCATAGACAATATCATCTTTCTATCTTTTTCAATTCTAGGAGTTGAAGTATATACCTCCATCCCCTCTTTTATTTTTGCTGTACAAGATGGTATAAGCTTATCACTACCTTTAGTTTCCACTATACACATTCTACAACTTCCAACGCAACTAAGACCCTCAAGGTAACATAAAGTTGGTATCTCTATACCATTTTCTTTTGCAACTTCTAAAACTGTTTGGTCTGATTGTCCTGTAACATCTATATCATTTATTTTAAAGGTTTTAACTCTTACTTTTTCTTTTAACATATTATGAGTCCTCCTTTATACCTGCTAAGTATTCCTCTTCAAAGTATTGAAGGGTACTTATGACTGGATTTGGTGCTGTTTGCCCCAATCCACATAAACTTGTATCGCTAACTACTTCGCATAGTTCTTTTAAAAGTTCAAAATCATCTTTTGTAGCATTTTTAGATATAAATTTATCAAGTAAATCAGTAAGTTGCGTAGTACCAACTCTACAAGGTGTACATTTTCCACAAGATTCACTTTTTGAAAAATCCATAAAAAATCTAGCAATCTCTACCATATTTGAACTCTCATCAATTACAATAATTCCACCACTTCCCATAATAGACCCAACTTTTTTCAATGAATCATAATCTACTTCTAAATCAAGAAGATGTTTAGGGATACAACCACCACTAGGTCCACCTGTTTGAATTGCTTTTAGTTTTTTACCTTCAGGTATTCCGCCACCAATTTCATATATCAATTCATCAAGTTTTGTACCCATAGGAACTTCCACTAATCCAGTATTTTTTATATGCCCTGTAAGTGCAAATACTTTTGTACCACTAGAATTTTTAGTACCTATATCTTTATACCATTGTCCACCATTTCTAATAATAGGAGCAATATTTGCAAATGTTTCTACATTGTTCAAAATAGTAGGCTCTTTCCAAAGTCCATAATCACTTAAATGTGGTGGTTTTTGTCTTGGATTTCCACGATTTCCTTCTATTGAAGTTACAAGTGCAGTTGCTTCTCCACATACAAAAGCTCCGCCACCTAATCGTATCTCTATATTGAAAGTAAAATTACTACTCGCAATATTGTCACCTAAAATCCCTAATCTTTTAGCTTGTTTTATAGCTTTGTTTAGTTTCTCTATTGCTGTTGGGTATTCAGCTCTTACATAGATATATCCTTGATTTGCACCACATGCATAACCTGCTATTATCATACCTTCTATTACTCTATGTGGGTCAGCTTCCATAACAGCTCTATCCATAAAAGCACCAGGGTCACCCTCATCGCCATTACATATTATATATTTTTGAGAACTTTGTACTTTTGATACTGTTTCCCATTTAAAGCCAGTAGGATATCCACCTCCACCACGACCTCTTAATCCACTTAGTTTTACTTCATCAATAACATCTTGAGATTTCATATCTTCTAAAGCTGTAAATAAAGCTGTATAACCATTGTGAGCAATATAATCTTCTATATCATTAGGGTCAATATACCCAGCATTTTCAAGAACAATCTTGAATTGTTTTGTAAAAAATGGCTGATTTACATCACACATTTTTTCTTTTAATATTTTCCCAGTCTCAACACTTTTTACTAACTCTTTTACATCTTCAGTTGTAATCTTTTCATATAAAGTTTCTTTTTTATCAACATTGTTATAATGTGAAACTAAAGTACCATTTGCACAAAGTCCGTTACAACCTACACCTTTAACTTTACAATTATCGCCTAACTCTTTATCTTTAATCTCTTTTTTTAAATCTTTTTCTAGTTGTGATGCACCTAATGCTAAACAACTACTTCCTATACAAACTCTTAGTTCCTCTTTGCAATTATTGTCAGTACAACTTTTCTTTTGAGCTAACTCTTTTAAATCTTCTAGTGAAGTTATCATTTTGTCATCCTTTCACATTCAATTATTGATTGTTCTAGTTCTAGGTTACCAACTGGTTTATTGTCATATATCACAATAGGAGCAAGTGAGCAAGACCCAACACATCTAGCAGTCAATAGCGAGACATTCCCATCTTCTGTAGTCTCACCCGCTTTTATATCATACTTCTCTTCCATCTTTTTAAGTATCTCATTTGCACCTTTGATATAACAAGCTGTTCCTGTACATACAACAGCATTATGTTTACCTTTTGGCTTAAGTTGAAAGAAGTGATAAAAAGTAGCAACACCATAAACTTTTGCGAAAGGGAGCTTTAATCTTGTAGCTATGAACTTTAAAGTATCATTTTCTAAGTAACCAAATGTTTCTTGGGCTGTATGAAGAGTTTCTATTAAAGAACTCTTCTCATAACCCAATTTTTTCATTGTCTTTTCTACTAATTTATATCTGTCATCAGATAATGTTGATTTCATAAATAACCCCTTTTAATTTATATTTCCATATTTATAATAAGCACTACACGCACCTTCACTACTAACCATACAACTCCCTAATGGGGAAGATGGTTTACAAGCTGTTCCAAAAACTTTACAATCTTTTGGATTGGATTTTCCTTTTAGAATATCTCCACAAATACATAGCTTATGGTCATCTATATGATTCGTTGGCAATATATCTTTATATTTAATCTCTGCATTTAAATAGTCGTATTCACTTCTTAACTTAAGTGAACTATTGGCTATATCGCCTATACCACGCCATCTAAACTTATCACTTCTTTCAAAAAATTTATCATTTAGTTTTTGAGCTGTTATATTTCCATCTTTTGTTACACTTCTTGAATATTGTATTTCAACTTCACATCTATTTTGTGCAAATTGTTTTACTATCATATAAACTGATTGGATTACATCTACAGGCTCAAAACCACTTACAACTACAGGTTTTTTGTATATATCGGCAAACTTATCATAAATTTTACTACCACTTATAACACTTACATGTGCTGGACCTATAAATGCATCTATATTATTATCTTCATCATCTAGCAACACACTCATAGGCTCAGGTACTGTGATGTGATTGATGTGAAAAAGTATATTTTTTATATCTTGATTGACCACTTGATTTAAAAGTGCAGAGGTCATAGGAGTAGTTGTTTCAAAGCCTATGGCAAAGAATATAATTGTTTTATCTTTATTGTCATTTGCTATTTTTATACAATCAGTAGGTGAATATACAAACCTTATATCAGCCCCACTAGCTCGTACATCTTGTAAGCTACCATCACTTCCTGGAACTTTTATCATATCTCCAAGTGTTACAAGTATCACATTTTCTTGTTTTGCTAATGCTATTGATTGGTCTATTCTCTCTTTTGGCATCACACATACAGGACATCCTGGACCGTGGATAAAGTTAATATTTGAAGGCAATAATTGAAGTAGTCCATATTTCATAATAGTATGAGTATGACCACCACATACTTCCATAATATTTATATCATTTGCAAGCTTCTTTGCCTCTTTGTGAATTAGTTTTGCATAAGTTTTTATAGTATCTGGGTCTCTAAAATTTGTGTATAAATCTTTAAGTACTATATCTCTTTTTGTATTTTTATCCATTTGAACAGTTATCACCATCTAAAATTGTTTTTTCAAGTTCATCTTTATCCATCTGAGCCAATATCTCTTTGAAGGTTTCTATAGATTCTAAGGCATCTTGAGTATCAATTTTATTCATCACAAAACCAATATGTATCAAAACATAATCTTCAACTTCAATAGTATCTTTTTCCATTAAGTCAAGACTAACTTCTCTTTTTACACCCATTGTATCAACAGTAGCTGTATTGTTTTTTTGGTCTATTTTAGTTATACGACTAGGTATTGATAAGCACATATTATCTCATTTGTCTTTTGAATTCAATCCATTGAATTACTTTTTTTATAGACTCTTCATCATTTGTATTTATCTCTAAAATATCTACATTTGGTTTTAGTTTTCTAGCTTCTTTTTTCTCTGATTCAATATCATAATTGATATATGGAAGCAAATCAGTTTTAGTGATAAGTATCAAGTCAGCTTTTCTAAACATCACAGGGTATTTTGCAATCTTGTCATTACCTTCAGGAACAGAAACAAGTACAATATTTAAATGCGTACCTACATCATAAGAAGCAGGACATACAAGGTTTCCAACATTTTCCACAAAGCATACATCCATATCATCAAGTGGCATATGATGCAACCCTTTATGCACCATAAATGCATCAAGATGACAAGCAGAACCAGTTTGTATTTGAAATGCTGTGATACCCTTGGCTTCTAATCTTTGAGTATCTTTTGAAGTTTCTAAATCACCCTCAATAACACCAAATTTAAAATCAGCCAAACTAGCAAACTCCTCAAGCAAAGCAGTTTTTCCACTTCCTGGACTACTCATAAGATTAATTGCTAAAACATTGTTTTTATCAAAATGAGCCCTATTATGCATAGCTTCATGGTCATTTTTATCTAAAATCTTTTTGATTATATCTACAGTTTTTTTATCATTTAACTGAGGGTTGGAATGGATATTATCCATCTTTTCATCTACTTGTATCTCTTCATGACTATGATCATGGTCAGTTATACTACATCCGCAATCTTGACACATATACTAATTCCTTTAAAATAATAAGTAATTTTATCTAAATGTTTCTTATTAAAGTATTTTCTCTTGCCCTAATCTATAAATAGCAAAATCATATTTAATAGGGTCTTGTGGGTCAAACTCTTTTAGTTTTTCAGTTATTAAAATAGCTGATTTTAAATCATAAGTTTTTCTACTTAACAATCCTAACCGTTGCCCTACTTTAAAGGTATGTGTATCAAGTGGTAAAATCAAATCTTTTTTATCTACACTTTTCCAAAGTCCCAAGTCAAGATTGTCATACCTTACCATCCATCTTAAAAACATATTGTATCTTTTGTATGCAGAGTTTCCTGTAAGCTTTATATTGCCATCTTTATCTTTTTTTGGAATCATTCCTATTAAGAATTTATATCCATCACTATAATAATCATTGATATCTAAAATAGCTTGAATAATTGATTCTATACCATCTAAGACACTATTTGATTTGTCATACCCTACTTTAAAAATAGATTCTAAAGTTTGTTTATCTCTCAATCTTTTTATACTTATGAAAAAATTAATCACATCTTCTTCATTTTGAAATCTATAATAAAACCCTTTTAGACTACTTCTAATATCATCTTCACCACAATCAAGCATATCAAAATCAAAACTACTTAATAGTTTCACTATTAGACTGGCATTCCCATAAGCAAATAAAGCACAAATCAAAGCTATATATTCATCATTGTATCTTTTTGCAATTATTAGTGGGTCTGGCTTATCTTCGCTTAATTCAGTACTGCTATTTCTTTTTAGCACTTCATCATCTAAAAGTTGTTTTATATTTGTCATTAAGTATAATACCACATATTACTTTTAGGAAAATAACAATGAACTTTCAAGACTTTAAAAACACAATAGAAAATACAAGATGTACAAGAAGATTTTCACAAGCAAATATCACACAAAACGATTTAGTAGAGTTAATAGAAATAGCTAGAACTGTATCAAGTGGTAAAAATATGCAACCATTGAAGTATATTGCTATTACTGATGAAAAGATAAAAGATGAAGTTTATAAACCATTAGTTTGGGCGGCACACTTAACACAATGGAATCAAGCAGAAGATGAAAAACCATCTGCTTATATATTGTTAGTTAATGATACTTCTATAGAGGGTTTTAGTGCTATTGATAGTGGTATTGCTATGCAAACTATTATGCTTGGAGCTACGGCAAAAGGTTATGCTGGATGTATATTAGCAAGTATTGATAAAATAGCTTACAAAAAACTATTTGATTTACCAACACATTTAGAACCTATGTTTATCATTGCACTTGGGGCAAAAAATGAAGAGATTAAAATAGTAGATGTTCAAAATGGTGATACAAATTATTATCGAGATACCAACGACAATCATTGCGTACCTAAAAGAAGTTTAGATACAATACTTATTAATAAAGATTAAGGAAAACATACAATGACACAACATATTCAATCAATTGAAAGATTTATCAAAGATGAATCATTTAGTGGGGTTTTACTTTTTGTAGCAACTATTGCTGCTGTTATGGTTGCAAACTCTGCTTTAAGTGAGCAGTATTTTGCGTTATGGAATCTGGCACTAGGTGTAACTCTTGGTAGTGGTACTATCTCTATGAGTTTGATGCATTGGATAAATGATGGTCTTATGGCATTATTTTTCTTAATGGTTGGACTTGAGATAAAAAGAGAACTTTTAATTGGTGAGCTTTCATCTGTACAAAAAGCAAGTTTTCCTATTGTTGCTGCTATTGGTGGTATGATAATTCCTGCTTTAGTATATGTTGCTTTTAATATGGATGACCCAAAAGGTTTTGGTATTCCTATGGCTACAGATATTGCTTTTGCTCTTGGTATTCTTATGCTTCTAGGTAAAAAAGTAAATCCAGCTTTAAAACTATTTTTAGTTGCTCTTGCTGTTGTAGATGATTTAGGTGCTGTTCTTGTTGTAGCTACTGTTTATACAAATGAAATTCATGCTCAATACTTTTTACACGCTGGATTTGTATATGCTCTTATTTGGATATTAAATGCCAAAAAAGTAACTATGCTACTTCCTTACTTAATTCTAGGTATTGCATTGTGGATTTTTATTCATTCTATTGGTATTCATGCAACTATTGCTGGGGTATTATTAGCCTTTGCTATTCCTATTACTTCTAAAGTAGATGAAAAAGAATTTATTCAAACTACAAAAGAATCAGTTGAAGAGTTTGAAAAAAACATAGATGAGATTCCTATTTTAAATCATCATCAAATTGATGCTCTTGAAGATATCGCTTACAACTACGATAAAGTACAAAATCCATTAGTAAAATTAGAACATCAACTTCACGGACTTTCTGCATTTTTTATTATGCCATTGTTCGCATTTTCAAATGCAGGTGTAATACTTGACTTTGGTGCAGTATCTGCAAATATGATGGTTGTTTTAGGTGTTGTATTTGGTCTTGTTATTGGTAAGCCTATAGGTATTGTTGCATTTACATATCTTGCACAAAAGATTGGACTTGTTAAAAAACCTGATGATTTAGGTTGGGATGAAGTTATTGCAGTTGGTTTCTTAGGTGGTATTGGTTTTACTATGTCTATATTTATAACACAATTAGCTTTTATAGATGCAAGTATGATTGCTGCTGTTAAGCTTGGTATTTTCTTCGCTTCATTTATCGCTGGTGTATTAGGTGTTGTTCTAATATTAAAAGCATACAAAAAGAAAATTGCTCTAAAATTTGCCTAATCAAACTATATTAATCACTGGTTGCTCAACTGGTATAGGAAAAGAAACAGCCTTGATTTTAAACAATCAAGGCTACACAGTATTCGCCACTGCAAGAAAACAAAAAGATGTAGATGATTTAAAAGCCCAAGGCTTAACAACATTTATGCTTGATGTAACTAACAAACAAAATATCACAGATGTACTAGAAGAGATTTTAAAACAAACAAATGGAACTTTAGATGTTGTATTTAACAACGCAGGATTTGGACAACCAGGAGCTATAGAAGATTTGACAACTGATGTGTTAAAAGAACAGTTTGAAACAAATGTATTTGGACTACACGAAGTGACTATTCAAGTATTAAAGATAATGAAAAAGCAAGGCTACGGAAAGATTATCCAACATAGCTCTGTATTAGGACTTGTATCACTAAAACTTCGTGGAGCATACAATGCTAGTAAATATGCAATTGAAGGTCTCACAGACACCCTACGACTTGAATTAGAAGATACAAATATCTCAGTTAGTTTATTGAACACTGGACCTATATTAAGTGATTTTAGAATAAATGCAAAGATAAAGCTTGAAGAAAATATAGATATAGATAATAGTAGATTTAAAGAGAGTTATAAAAAAAGTTTAAATGCAAAGAAAAGCGATGTACCTTTTACACTTGAAGCTGATGCAGTAGCTGGTAAGGTGTTGGAGATTATTAAAACTGATAAACCTAATGCTAGGTATTATATTACTAAGGCTACTTATTTACTTGGGTTTGGTAAGAGGGTTTTGTCTAGTGGTTGGTTGGATGGGATTTTGAGGAAGATTTGATTTAAGTGCTTATGGTATATAATAAATTATAACTACTAAATAGGAATACACTATAAAGGGAATTAATGGAAATAAGAAAAGTATTATTTGAAGAAATTGAAGATGCTTTGACTCTTATTGAAGAATATGCAAAACAAAAATCTCGACAGCCAAGTCAAGAACAAATAGCACAAATATATTCATTATTAACTGAGAGCGGAGGTTGTATTATTGGGGCTTTCTATCATGAGATATTAATTGGGACTTGTACTCTAAATGTCTGTCCAAACTTTAGTTGGTCTGGCAGACCTTATGCAATGATTGAAAATGTAATTGTTTCAAAGTTACATAGAAATAAGGGTGTCGGTAAAGCTATTCTCTCTTACACAAGAGAACTAGCTAGAGAGGCAGGCTGTTATAAAGTAGCCTTAATGACAGGTTCCAAACAAAATAGCACTCTCAAATTTTATGAATCTTCTGGATTCACTGGAAATAAAATAGGTTTTCAATCTAGGTTCAATTCATAATAAAAAATGAATTTGAAAACTTGAAATCACAAAATGTGATATCAAGTTGGGGTGGATGGTATAGCTATGTTATCATCGGTATTAAGAAGTGATATAGCAATAAGTGTAAATATCCAAATCATACGAACATTCACAAGACTAAAAAACCAATCAGTACCCTACTTTGATATTATAAAAAGACTTGAAACTATTGAACTTGATAATACTAAAAGTAAAAAGTTATTAGATTAATTGGGTTTAATAGATAGTAGATATATAAGAGTTTAAAAGAAATTAGCTATAATACTTTTTCCATTCAAAATAAGAGTGGCAAGAAAAATATTTAAAGGCAAATAAATGGAAAATTTTTTAATACTAGAGGGTGGATTGTTAATCATATCTGCTTTTTTCTTAGCAGTAACTGCATTTACAAGTACTCGTTCATTTTCTCCTGAAGGCTCTTTTAAGAGAACTTTTCCAATGGTATTAGGAATTTTAGTTATTGTTATTATTTGGCACTATGTCCAAACAGTAGATAGAATAGAAACAGTAACAAAAGAATTTGAAAAAGGTAAAGTTATTATTTGTGAAAACAAAGGTAATCTAAAATTAGGACGAAGTGTTTTAGTTGATAAAAATAGAGAGGGTTGGGAAGTTGTTGATGATTATTTCTTTATTTCTAAAGAATATTCAAGAAAATTCCATATATCTAGATGTGTGGTTCACTTAGTACAAAAAGACAATATATAAAATCAATAGAGATATTATAAAAACTTTTCTATATCTTCTACTATCTCATCAATAGCAATACTTGCCTTGTCGTATATAACTTTTGAAAATAAAGCATCTTCAATAGCCTGACTTGGTTCAAGATTGTTTAGTATTGAATACTCCACAAAGTTAGCTATTGTATTTACACCTATAACTTCACCACTTGTGCCAATAACCACAAACATCTCACAATCTTGCAACTCATAGTTTAATTGTTCATACAATGGAGCTTGTTCACCAAAAAATACTATATTTGGTCTAAGATTATCACCACAAGTTGGACAAAAGCCATCGTGAAAATCATATTGGCTTTTATAGCCTATGTCAAATACCTGTTCACAATCTAAATTACGACATCTAACTTCAGTCATAAATCCATGAAGATGTATAGCATCATCTCTTTTCATACCTGCTTTTTCAAAAAGATTATCTACATTTTGTGTGATTATTGATATATCATCTTTATATTTATTTTTTAATTCAACCAATCTTTTATGAGCTATATTTGGTTCTTTATCAGATAAATCAGCTCTTCTTTTATCATAAAACTCTAGTGTTAAACTTTCATTTTTATCTAAACTATCAGCTTGACAAATAACACTTACATCATACTCATCCCAAAGCCCACCACTATCTCTAAATGTACTTATTCCAGATTCAGCACTTAGCCCTGCTCCACTTAGTATAACTATTTTTGCCATATTTAGATTTCCCTTAATTTTAATTCTAATAATACTACCATAATTAGGTATAATTAATAATGCTTT
>CAYUNC010000013.1:0-23936 GCA_964445915.1 uncultured Arcobacter sp. | reverse complement strand
CAATTTCATCATCACTTAATCCAGATGAACCAGAGATAGTAATCTTATTTTCTTTCCCTGTTGATTTATCTTTAGCACTTACATTTAAAACACCATTTGCATCAATATCAAATGTCACTTCAATTTGTGGCTGACCTTTAGGAGCAGCAGCAATATCACTTAGTTCAAATTGACCTAAGTTTTTATTGTCTTTGATAAATTCTCTTTCACCTTGACCAACAACAATACTTACTGCTGGTTGATTATCTTGAGCTGTACTAAAAACTTGTGATTTTTTCACAGGGATTGTTGTACCTTTTTCAATTAACTTAGTCATAACTCCACCTAAAGTTTCTAAACCTAAAGATAGTGGTGTAACATCAAGTAAAAGTACATCTTTAACATCACCTGTTAAAACTCCACCTTGAATAGCAGCACCAGAAGCAACAACTTCATCAGGATTTACAGAGTTATTTAACTCTTTTCCAAAATATTCTTTTACAACTTCTTGAGCCTTAGGGATTCTAGTAGATCCACCAACCATAATAATTTCATCAATCTCATTGTTATCAAGCCCAGCATCATTCATAGCTACTTTAATATGATCTAATGTTTCAGAGATTAAACTTTCTGTCATTGATTCAAATTTTGCTCTTGTTAAAGATTGTACAAGGTGTTTAGGACCAGTTGCATCAGCAGTAATAAACGGTAAGTTAATTTCTGTTTCAGCAGTAGCACTTAACTCTTTTTTAGCTTTTTCAGCTTCATCTTTAAGTCTTTGATGAGCCATTTTATCATCTCTTAAATCAATACCAAACTCAGCTTTAAAATCTTCAGCTAACCAATCAATAATAACATTATCAAAATCATCTCCACCTAAGAAAGCATTTCCATCTGTTGATAAAACTTCAAATGTACCATCACCAATTTCAAGAACAGTAACATCAAATGTACCACCACCTAAATCATAAACAACAACTTTTTCTTCACCTTGCTTATCTAAACCATAAGCTAATGCTGCTGCTGTTGGCTCATTGATAATTCTAAGAACATTAAGTCCTGCAATTGTTCCAGCTTCTTGTGTCGCTTTTCTTTGTGCATCATTGAAGTATGCAGGTACAGTAATAACTGCATCTGTAACATCTTGACCAAGATAAGCTTCTGCATCTGCTTTAAGTTTTGTTAAAATCTTTGCAGAAATCTCTTGAGGAGTATAAACTTTTCCGTCAATCTCAACAGCAGCAGCTCCACTTTTATTTACTATTTTATATCCAACTTTATCCATAGCACTTTTTGCATGCTCTTCATCCATCATAAGACCCATAATTCTCTTAATAGAATATATTGTTTTTTCTGGATTTGTAATCGCTTGTCTTTTTGCTGGTTCTCCAACTAAAACATCACCTTTATCTGTAAAAGCTACGATACTTGGAGTAGTATTCTTACCCTCTTTATTTGTGATAATTTTCGCTTCTCCGCCTTGATATACTGCTACACAACTATTTGTTGTTCCTAAATCTATTCCTATTGTTGCACCCATTCTAATTCCTTTTTTATTATTAATTTTTATTTATTTATATTAATAGTTTTTTGTCATTACGGACAAATAACCTATACTTTAGTTAGCTATACTAACCATTGCAGGTCTTAAAAGTCTCTCTTTTAATTTATAACCTTTTTGCATAACCTGTACTATTTGACCAGCTTCATGCTCTTGGCTATCTACTTTCATAACTGCATTATGATATTCAGGGTCAAACTCTACTGTTTCAACTATCTCAATATTGTTTTTCTCAAATGTTGTAGCAAAACTCTTAATAGTAAGCTCGATACCCTCTTTTAATTTTTCAAGTAACTCTTCTTTTGGAGCATCTCCATTTGCTGAAGCTAGTGCCATATCAAGAGCATCAATTGGTGCTAATAAGTCTTTAGCAAACTTTTCACTTCCATACTCAATAGCTTGATACTTTTCTCTTTCAAGTCTTTTTTTAACATTCTCAAAATCTGCATGAGTTCTTAAATATTTGTCCTCAGATTCTAGGGCTTTTTTATTTGCCTCTTCAACTAAGTTTTCCATTTTCAATTTAAACTCTTCATCAAGTGAAGCAAATTTAACTTCATCACTTATCTCTTCTACCACCTCTTCAACTTCTACATTTTCATCTGATATTATCTCTTGTACTATCTCTTCTACAATCTCATCTTCATTTTTAATCTCTTTGCTCATACTGTTATCCCTTTATAAAAATATTCAAAATCTTTTGATAAGTCCCCAACAACCAATATCTTAATATCAGTCCCGTGAACTTTTGTATTATGGCAAATACCAATTTGCCCTTGAGGTAATATATTGTCTAAATACACACCCTGCTCTAACTTCATCATAATATCACCTTGCAAAAATAAATTCACATCTTTCTCATCCAAATCATACTCTACAGCTAAATGTAAAAAGTTCTTAGTATTTATTATTTCAAATATATTATTTTGAACATATTTACTAAGCTCCATATGAAGATGATTTGCTCCAACTTGCTGAGATATATCTACAATCTCATCAAAGGTTCTACCTATCATATCTGTTAAAAATTTATGAAATGCTATGTTGAACTTAATAGTTACAGCATAGCTATCTTCTGTTGTTGTTAAAGCATATTTATTACTATTTATATCTACAAAACTTGCTTTATAAAACTCCAAAATCATATAAGATTCTTCTACATTTACTATTCTATGTAAAGTATCTTTTGTTTGTTGTTTTATAAATACAGTCAAACCCATTTGATTTGCTAAAGTAGTTAATTTATCATAATCAACACTTGGTAAATCAAACTCCAATCTCTTAATCCAATACTCTTTAAGAGCCTCAGTCGTAGGTGTTCGCCCACTACTAATATGCTCTTGAGCAAGATAACCCTCTTCTCCTAATTTTTTAAAATAACCACGAATTGTAGCTGGAGAATAAGAGATATCATACATAGATTTTAATTGACTCGAACCAATAGGCTCTAGGTTTTCTATATAAGCTTTAATAATAGAATGTAATAAAAATTCTTTTTTGTCTATCATAATTTACCATTTTCTTAAATTGGCACTCAATTACTTGTAGTGCTAATAGAAGTATAGCAGTAGAATTTTAATATTGGCTTAAATTAGCACTTTAATGAGTTGAGTGCTAATGTATTATAATTTACTATTTTAAGTTCTTCGAGACTGTGAATGTGTAACCCAATACTTGACAAATAAACTTTAATGTAGTAAAATGTATCTACAATAACACACAAGGCAATACTATGAAAAAAGCAATAAATATAAGATTAGATGAATCATTACTATCAGATTTAGATGGATATGCTCAAGAGTTAGATAGAACAAGAACATATATTATTGAAAAAGCTGTTGGTACATATTTTGATACATTAGATGAAATGATTTCAGATAAAAGAATAGATGAAGTAAAAAAAGGAAATGTAGAAGTTTATTCACTTGAACAAGTAGCTCAACAACTTGGATTAAATTAATGTTTAAGGTTATAGTTCCAAAGTATGCTTTAAAAGAATTATCAAAAATAGATAAGGAAAATCAGCAATTAGTTTTTAATAAAATTAAAGATTTAGAAAATGGTATCTTTACAAATGATAAACCTTTAAAAGGTAGCCATAAAGGTAAATTTAGAAAAAGAGCTGGAAACTATAGAATTATATATTTAAAAGAAAATGATGTTTTATTAGTTACTGTTATTAGAGTAGCACATAGAAAAGAAGTATATTAAACTTATAAAAAAGTGGTTAATCAAACCACTTTAATTCATCTCTTAAATTCACAACTTTACCTACAACAATAAGCGCAGGTGTTGGTAAATCTTTTGCTTTTTCTTGAATATTTTCTAAAGTACCAATTACAACTTTTTGTGTTGGTGTAGTACCTTGTGAAATAACAGCTACTGGATAATCTTTACCTTTTCCAATCTCCATTAAGTTTGTTGCAATTTTTCCAAGATTGTGTAATCCCATTAAAAATACTAATGTTTCATCAGTAGCAAATGACTTCCAATCTATTTGAGATACAGATTTACCTGGTGCTTCGTGACCTGTAATAACTCTAAAAGAACTTACAACTCCTCTTTGAGTAACTGGAATACCTGCATAAGCTGGTACACTAATAGCTGAAGTAATTCCAGGAACTATATCAAACTTTACATCTCTCTCTTTAAGATATAAAGCTTCCTCTCCACCACGACCAAATACAAATGGGTCTCCACCTTTTAGTCTTACAACATTTTCAAACTTTAAAGATGATTGATAAATAATCTCATTTATCTCTGGTTGTTTTACTGGATGTTGTCCATCTGTTTTTCCAACATCAATAAACTCACAACCCTCAGGTGCTTCTTTTAAAATAAGTGGATTTGCCAATCTATCAAAGATAATAACATCTGCTTCTTTTATAAGTCTAAGTGACTTAACTGTCATTAGTTCAATATCTCCAGGACCTGCTCCTACTAAATGTACTATTTTACTCATATTTTCGCCCTTTTCTTTGAAATTGCGTTGCAGGTGATTCATTACCTGGTGCTTCATACATAAATATACCTGATGGTGCTTCAATATTTAAAATATCTCTTGCTCTGAACCATTCTTTTGTATTTATTACTGTTACTATATTTGCATCATTGATTGCTATATATAAAAGTGGTTTACTTTTTGACCATCTTACATGTAAAACTTTACCTTCAAAACTAAATGCTTTTACTACTTTTAAAGTTTTTGTATCTATGATTTGTACTATTGGAAATTTATCTCCACTAAATGTAACTGCTAGATGTTTTTTATCTGGGCTTAAACTTGTAAATACAGGCATTCCCGTTACTTTGATATTTTGAATAAATTTAAAGTTCATATCATAAACTAAAACTTTATTGTCTCCAACAGCAGGAACAAATACTTTATCTCCACCAATTGACCAAAAACCAAAGTGTGGAACTTTAAGTACCATTTTTCTTTTCTCATCTAAAAAGATTTTTACTTTTTTAAATGTCATAGTATCTAAATCAACAGTACCAAAATGCTTTGATGTGAAAAATCCAACAATATATTTGTTATCTTGAATCATAGCATCAAAAGGCAATTCACCTACATCTTTAAACTCTTTATAAACTTTAAAATCAGGCTTACCCTTAGCTTCATTCATATCTTTATATATAGATACAGTGTCATTATCCATTTGAGCAAAGATTAAATAGTTTTTATATATTTTGATACCAACATTTTTAGAGTTTGTTTTAATCTTTTTAATAGGCTTTAAATCTCTATCTAAAATATCAACACTTTTATCATCATAGTTAGCAACTGCAACATAATGCTTACCAATTACAAATCCAATAGCACTTTTACTTGTCTTATACTCAGCTTGTATTTTTTCTTTGATTGGGTCAAATTTTATAACATAACCATCACGACTAATAACATAACCATCTTTACCATCAAATTTTACAACACCATGATTCATATTTCTCATATTTTTCATTGTTGAGTATTTGATACCATTCTCAATTACAGCTAAAGAAGATGATTCTCTCTCTACTACAAAGTATTTTTCATAAGCATTTAATGATACTGCTAAAGTTGCCATCATTATTAATATTTTAAATTTATTCATTATTTTCCTTTTATTTTATCTCATCATCAGTTAAGTAACACGATGGGTCTTCAGCCCAAAGGTCACCGTGAATTGCATAAGCTCTACTTCTACTTCCACCATTACAAATATCTAAATATTTACAACTGCTACATTTTCCACTAATATCTCGTGGACTTTTTCGTAACTTTTCTACTATGTCACTAGATTTTCCAGCCCATACATCTTCAAATGAAGTTTCTAAATAGTTACCAATATATTCTGGGAAAAATGGGTCAGGTTTTACATTACCTTCCCAATCCATATTTCCTAGTCTATTTCCAGCACTATTTCCACCCCAAGATTTTAGTTTCTTTGTTAAACTTTCTACAAAATCAGGATATTCTTTTTCAAATTTTTGAAGTAAAAGAACTGAATCCATTTCCATATTCCCAGTAACTAAATCTATATCTTTACCAGCTTTATAATACTCAAAAGCCTTATTGATAATATATTCAACATACTCTCTTCGCTCTTCTTTGCTAATATCTATCTCAAGATTGTCAAGTCCACGACCAGAATAAACAAGATGTGAAATATAAAGTTTATTTGCCCCTAACTCTTCAACTAAATCAAACATTGCGTAAAAGCTATCTTTAGTTTCTTTTGTAAGTGTAAATCTAATACCAGCATTTCCACCAGCATTTTGAATATGTTTTATACCCTCAATAGCTTTAGCATAAGAACCTTTTTGTCCTCTAAAATAATCATGAATCTCTTCAGTTCCATCAATACTAACACCGATATAATTAAAAGTATCTACTATTTGTTGGGCATTATTTTCATTTATATACATACCATTTGTAGATAGATATGTCATAAGTCCAGCTTTTTTCATCTCATCAGCAATATCAAAAATATCTTTTCGTATTAATGGCTCACCACCACTAAATATTACAAATTTAACTCCAGCTTTTACCATACTTGGAATTGTCTGACAAACTTGCTCAAACGATAAACTATCTGTACCATTTGCATCTGCTTTACTATAACAATGGTGACACAGCAAATTACATCTATTTGTAAAATTCCATATCATTATTGAACCGTTTAAAAGTCTCTCTTTTTTATTTTCTAGAGTTGACTTTATTAAATTTGATAATCTAAACATTAATTTTTACCTTTAAATTTGTATATGAAATCTGTAATTAAATCTAATTCTTTTTGAGATAATGTATCGCCAAAAGCTGGCATAACACTTCTCTTATGTCCTAACTGTTTATATGTAGATTTTGGACTTACTATATGTCCTTGAATCTCACCTCTTGTTCTTTTATTTGCAATATCTTCAAAAGATGGACCAAAGGCAACAGAAGTTTGATGATGACATCCCCAACAATAAGCTTTAAAGACTTTATCGCCTGTTGTTAGTGAACTAGCATTTGTAGTACTTGAGATAAATACTACAAAAAAAGTTAGTTTTAAAATATAATTCATATTCTTACTATCCTATTGTTTTTATGAGATAATATTAACATATAAATTATTTACTTTCGTTGATAAGTATCAATTAAATTTTGGTATTTTTTGATATACTCTAAAGATAAAAAAAGGAAATCAAAAGATGTTAAAATTATTTATATCAATTATATTTACAACTATACTATTTGCAGGAAGTTATGAAAATGGAATAGAGTCTTATAAAAAGGCTTCATTTAAAGAAGCACTTAAAAGTTTTACAATTGCTTCAAGCAATAATGACAATCGTGCAATGCTAGTAATTGGTATTATGTATGCAAATGGTGACGGTGTTAAACAAAGTGAAGATAAGTCATTTGAGTGGTTTGAAAAAGCTGCAAATGCTGGAAATATACATGCTTGTAGTAAACTTGGAAATATATATGCTTCTAAAAAAGATTTTAAAAATGCATTTAAATGGTTTGAAAAAGCAGCTTTAAAAGGTGATAATAAATCAGCTTATCATTTAGGATATTTTTATACTGGTGGATTGGGCGTAACTATGGATTTAGAACAAGCATTAAAATGGTATGAAATCTCAGCAAAAGATGGAAATATCGATGCACAGCTAAATCTCGGATTTGCTTATATGGGTGGTCATGGAACTATCAAAGATATGAAAAAATCTGCTTTCTGGATTAAAAAAGCAAAAGATACGGGTAATAAAAAAGCACAACTTATGTGGGAACAATTTAAACTAAAAGATTATGAGAAATAAGCTATGATGGATATAGTTTTATCTCTTGTATTTTCTGCACCATTGTTAATAATTATGGTTTATCCTGCTATGAAAATTACAGAATTTCTTGATAAAAGAATGACAATTAATGATAAGATTTATGATAAATTAACAGTTATTATTACTATTGTTTTATCACTTATTTGTGGAGTTTTACTTCATATTACTTAAATTATAGAAATTTAAGTAATCCTTTTTTATTGATTGTTTTAGTTTTTATATCTATTAAATCATCATTTTTAAATGCTCTTAAAAATCTCGATAATGTTTCTGGTGTAATATTTAAAACTTCTGCTATCTCAATATTTTTAGTCTTAAAAAAACTTTGTGGATGTTCTATAATATACTGAATCAATCTTTCCTTTGCATCTAATACTAAATGCGTAGAAACAAACTTTTCTAAATTTCTTATTTTCTTTATTAACGATGTTTGCATAATAAATGCTAATTTTGGGTTAGAATAAATTATATCTTTTAGTTTTTCAAAATCTATTTGAAGTACTTCTACATCTGTAAATGATTTGGCAGTCGCAGGATATGGAATATGTTCAAAGTTTGCAACCTCTGCAATAAACTCATCTGGATGAAAATATTTTAAGATAATATCTTTATCGTGTGAAGACATTTTATAAAGTTTTACAATACCTGAAACCAAGAAGTATAACTTATCTGAAGTATCACCTTCATAAAATATAATATTCTTTTCTATAAACTTTTTACTTATAGTAAAGCTCTCAATTCTATCTAAAGTTTCATCATCTAATTCTTTAAATAAAGTAATATTTTTTAACTTTATTTTCATTTGTTCTTGTCCTCAATCTAATTATAAAATAATAACTAAATAATAATAAAGAATAGCCTAAAAAAAAGTAGTAATAATGGGATTATAAAGTCACTTTATGTCACTTAATAACAATCTTACCTATACTTATAATAGATAAGATTGTTATAATAGTGAAATAATTATTTTGCTGTAAAGAATACAGTTTTAAGAATAAAGAATTTTGTTGCTTCTTCACTATTTTCAAGTTTTAATTTTTTATGCATTTTTGGATTTACTAAGTAGTATCCAAACTGAGCTTCAACTATATCTCCAGCATTAAGTTTTCTATCATAAGTGATAGTTCTTTTTTCTCCTGCTTTTAACATAGTATTTTTCAATGTTTCAGTCGCTGCCCATGGCATAGCTGGTTTACCATCTTTACCTAATAGTCTAAAAAATGGAGTTGACTTCAATGTATCTGTTTTAGTTCCATCATTTACTCTAATATTTAACTTACCTAATCTTAATGGATGCATTAAAAGGTCATGAGTAGCAAGATTTTCAACATCTAGGTCAAACTTATTTCCATTTTGTTTAAAATCAATTGTTAAATATTTTGCTAACATTTCTGGCTTATTTCTAACACCTGCAAAACCATGAAAAGTATGAGTTTTTGTAATTTTAATTGATGTAGCACTACCTTTAACTTGTGGCATATGACAAGTAATACAATTCTTTTCTTCGTTTGAAGCACCACTTTCATCTATAGTACATACATTATGTCCATGCGAGTTTTCAAAGTGAGCATGACAACCCATACACATATTACCTGTGTAAAAACCTTTATTAGTATAATCTATATTATGAAATGGAGACCCTACAGTTTTTTTCATCATACCGAAGTAACTACTTTCTTCTTTAAAAATGATTTTTCCATCTCTATTGTCTTTGTTAGCTGCAAAAATCATTTTTGGTTCTTTAGTTAAGATACTCTTATCATATGGAGTTGCATGTTTTTCAATACTTTGTATTGAGTGACAATATACACAACTAATACCCTCTTCAGTTTGAGCTACATCTTTTGCTGGTGTTGCTTTCATCTCTTTATCTAATGCACTTTGTATTCTTGCATCTGCTGGAGTATGACATTCGTTACATGTATATATATTTTTCTCTTTATCTGGATGTAAATCCCAAATTGCTTTATGTACTTCATCTTCAAAGATTGAAGCTTTTCTATGTGCTGATTCATAAAACTCGCTATATATCACTTGATGACAACCTTTACATGTTTTATTTGTTTCAAATTCAGAAGTTGCAAATAAGCTACCTATAAATATCAATACCAAAATTAAACTTTTCATTTTGTTTCCTTATAATTAAAATTAGCGTATCTTATAATAATACAGCTAAAAAGATGTTGATGAATATCAACTTAATTTCTTGATTTAAATCAAATATTTAAGTTCAGTAAAATGGTATGATATTTAAAATAAATTTTAAAGGCAAAGATATGAAAAGTTTAATTAAGAATATCAGTTTAGGTCTAGTGGCATCTGCATTATTGGTAGGTTGTACTCAAAGTTCTCCAAATACTGATCATCACGGTTCTCATGGTGAGTTTAGTGCAGAAAAGCCAGGTAAACATAGTTACTCTAAAAGAATGAAAGCTAAAAGACTAGCTAAAAGAGTAGTTAAAAAAACTGATGATAAAGCATCTAAAAAAACTGATAAGAAAGCATTTTGTTTTAAAGACAACACTTCTATTCATTACAAAGCATCTGAAAGATGTAAAAAATAATAAGCCTTAATATAAAAAAGGCTTGATATAACTATCAAGCCTTTTTTATTTAAATATAGTTATTTTTCTTTAACTATATTATTTTTTGTTGGTAAAAAATATTCTAAACACCTAGCAGAATGGAATCCTCTTTCAAACTTATCTGATTGAAATTCATCTCCAATCAATACCCAATTTTCATTACTTTTAGGATCTATAATAATAGATTGTTTAACCGTTTTAACAGCTCTACTTTCACAAATAACTTGACCACCATTAATAAATCTCTGCTTTACATCAGCCATACGACTTATAGTTACAAAGAAATGTACAGTTACAAATCCAGTCAATGTTATAAGTACAAAAGGTACAGTTTTTTTCCAAGCTTTTCCATTTCCAACAAATGGTCTAGTTCCTACATAAAAAGCTGCTAATACAGCACATGCACCAATAACTAAATATGCACCTTCAAGTTGTAAAAAAACTTCCACTATACTTCTCCCATACTATTTTTATATTCTTCTTCCCATATTGATTCAGCATTTGTAAAGTATGTCAATCTAATTTTCTTAAATTCTCTTGATGAATATAATGGCATATGTGATTTTGATTCTATCTCTTTTTCAATATCTGCTATTACTGCATTTGTATCTTCTTTTGTTTTACCGTGAACCATTGTAAATAAATTGTATTGCCAATTATCATACTTTGGTCGTAAATAACAATGACTAACAGCACTAAATTCAGCTGCTGTTTTTCCGATTTGCTCACCATTTGCCTCATCAACATCCCATACTACCATAGCATTTGCGTTAAATCCTGCTTTTCTATGATTTAATATTGAAGCAAATCTTCTCATTAGTCCACTTTGTTGTAATTCATTTACAATTTCAAAGAATTTATCATAAGTAATATCAAGCTGATTAATAATATCTTCAAAAGGTTCTGATTTTATAGTAATATCACATTGAAGTAATTTAATAATATCTAAATGTAAAGGTGTAACTTCTATATCTATTTTCTCTTTTTTTACTACTTTTTCTTTTTTGCTTTCTTTACCTGTAGTATCAAGTTTAACAGATATTTTAAATAATTTTAAAGTTGGTAACATAATAAAAGCATTTGCCTTTGAAAGTTTTGCTAAAATATCTATAGTTTTATCTAGTCCTAAAATACTATCAGGTGAACACGCCATAGTAAACCAGATATTAAACTTATGATTTCTTTCATAGTTATGTGAAACACCTGGATGTGCATTTATAACTTTTACTGCTTCATCTATTTTATCTTCATCTATTTCAAAAGCAACAAGAGATGATTTATACCCTAAACTTTTAGTATCAAAAATCGCAGAAGTTTGTCTAATAATCTTATCATCTTTTTGTGTTTGTATTATATCAATAACTTCATCTTCAGTTATTGATAACTCATCAGCTATTGCTTTAAATGGCTTAGATACCAGTGGAAAATTCTTTTGTATTCTTAGTAAAATCTCTTTTGTCATTTGTAATCTCTTTATATAAATTTTAATAGTTATTTTAGCCAATAATTATTTAGTTACAAATTAATTTAAGTCAATTTTATGTATAATCTTAACTACTATATAACAATATAGAAGATAATTACAAAGATATAATTAATGAAAACTACACAAATACTAAAAAATACAAATGCGAAATTACTTGACCAATTTAATGCTTCAATTTCGTTTGACAATAAACTATATGCACAAGATATAAAAGCAAGTATTGCTCATAGCAAAATGCTAGCTATTCAAAATATCATTTGTATTGAAGACCAAGAACTAATTGAGAAAGGTCTTTTACAAGTTAAAGAAGAGATAGAGTCTGGTGAATTTGTTTGGAAAATAGAAGATGAAGATATTCATATGGCTATTGAAAATAGACTTACACAAATAATTGGTGATGCAGGTGGTAGACTTCATACTGCTAGAAGTAGAAATGATCAAGTTGCTACTGATTTTGCTTTATATGTTCAAGATAAAACAATAGTAATTAAAGATAAACTTAAAACTCTTATTGAAACTTTAGTAAATATCTCTTCAAAACATACTCAAACTTTAATTCCAGGTATGACACATCTTCAACATGCTCAACCAATTAACTTTGGGTTTCATCTATTAGCTTATGCAAATATGTTCAAAAGAGATTTTGAAAGATTTGAGAGTAGCTATAGTAGAAACAATTATTGTCCTTTAGGTTCTGCTGCACTTGCAGGTACTCCACATAATATTGATAGATTTAAAACTGCACAACTTTTAGGGTTTGATGCACCTACTGCTTGTGCTTTAGATACAAGTTCAAATCGTGATTTTGCTCTAGAGATATTATTTAATATTTCAACTTCTATGATGCATATTAGTCGTATTAGTGAAGAGTTAATTTTATGGTCAAGTTATGAATTTGGTTTTGTAAAGATGAGTGATGAGTATGCTACTACAAGTTCTATTATGCCACAAAAGAAAAATCCAGATGTTCCTGAATTACTTCGTGGAAAAACTGGTCGTGTATATGGAAATTTGATAAGTCTTATGACAATTATGAAAGGATTACCATTAGCTTACAATAAAGATACTCAAGAAGATAAAGAGGGTGTGTTTGATAGCGTTGAGACTATGGAGATTTCTATTGATATTTTAACTGCTGTTATGGATACTTTAATTATAAATGTTGACACGATGGAAAAAGCTTGTAAGATAGGTCATCTAAGTGCTACTGATTTGGCTGATTATTTAGTTCAAAAAGACAATATACCATTTAGAACTGCATATTATATCACGAAAGATGTTGTTGCATTAGCGGATAAAAATGGTAAAGATATATCTGAATTAACCATTCAAGAGATAAGAAATATTCCAGAAATTAGCAATATTGATGAAGAGATTATTGAATATTTAGATTTAAGAAATTCAATGAATGCTAGAACATCATTTGGTGGTACTAGTTCTGAACAAACTAACCAACAAATAGAAGATTTTAGAACTTGGTTAGCTAATAATTAATAAGGTAAGAATATTTTAAATTTAGCACCAATATATTCTTCATCTTCATAATCATAATGTTCATTTATAACTTGACAAGTTCCTTCAAAATCATTAATAATAGTTTGATATGATACATAAAGTCCAAGTCCTGTACCTTGTGTTTTATGTTTTGTAGTAAAATATGCATCAAATATCTTAGGTAATATTTCCTCATCTATACCATTTGCATTGTCAGTTATAATAATAGTCGCACCTTTTGCATCTTTAAATAAGTCTATAAAAATAATCTTTCTATAGCTATCTGATTCCATAAGTATCTCTTTAGCATTATCTAAAATATTGTAAATTGCAATAAGTAGTTTATCTTTATTTCCAGTGAGTTCTACATTATTTAAATCTAAAATTAATTCAATACCTTCATCTTCAAAGTTTTTTCCAAACATTGCTATATTTTTTTCAATAATATCTTTTATATTTAACATCTCAACCTTATTACTTGGTTGTAAGAAATTTTGGAAATCTTCTATTGTTGTTGATAAGTATTGTACTCTTTCATTAATTTGGGCAAAATTCTTAATAATTTCATCTTGCTCAACTAATCCCAACTCAATATTACACTGCATACTTGTAGAAGTGGTACTTATTAAACTTAAAGGTTGTCGCCACTGATGAGCAATATTACCAATCATTTCACTCATACTTTCCATTTTTGCTTGATTTATTTGCTTACGATTTTGTTTTTCTATTGCTTGAATCTCTTGATATTTACTATTAATAAATTGTTTTATAACTATTAATAAAATAAATAATAGTACAAAAACTATTAAAGTATTTTGCACTATTGCATCACTTAAAGTTATGGTTTCATAATTTATATAGAATAACAGTCCACTAAATGATAAATATATAATAGTTATATTTAATAGTAAATTTTGTTTAATAGGTATATTATTGTCTTTCATAATATATTATACTATTTAACTAATTAAATTACAATATTATTTAATATCCAAACTAACTTTTACACCTAAATATTTTTTAGTTACTTCTTTATCAGTTAATTTTAAAGTAGTTGCTAATGATGGACGAACTACATAACTTACCCATTGACTTACAACCGTATCACCTTCTTTTAGTTCAGGTATTTTATATATAATCTTTTTAGTAGTATTTGCTTTTAGATTACTATTAAATTTATATCCGGTTGCTTCAGGTGGAAATACTCTATGTTTTTTAGTATCTTCAAATAATACTGTAAAAGTAGCTTCTTTGTCTTCTGAAGGATATTTATCAAAGTTTGTCCAAACTATATTTCCATCTCTTAAAACTTTTGTCTCAACATATTTTAATCTCATAGGTTGCATAATAATAGAATGTCCCATTTTATTTCTAATACTTAACTCTACAGATGTATTATCAAGCAAAGATAGTTTTAATTCAACTGCTTTTTTAATCATATCATCATCACGAATTCCTAAAAACTCATGTGAACTATATTCTAATCTACCTTTTTTATTTGTTTTTGTTACTCCACCTGCATATTTTGGCATATGACAACCTATACAATCACTAGTCAATCCTTTTTCATCTACAGCACTACATATCTGTACACCATGTTTATTATATTTTTTGCCATGACATCCCATACAAACTTGTGAATTCTTATATATCTCATTTGTACTAGAACTTGTATGTTTATCAGTATCATCAACACTCTTTACATTTGCAAAGAACTTAGGTTTACTATTTTCTTTATAAGCAAAGAAATTAATATTTCTATGTTTTGTTATTAGTACTTTTGTAATTTGATGACAATAAAAACACGATACACCATCTTGCTGTTTTATATCTTTTTCATCAGGTTGTATTTTTCCTTGCATAATGTCTCGCAAATTATCAGCACCAGGTATATGACATAATGCACAGTCATATTTATCTGGAGTTGTCAATTCTTTAATCTTTCTATGAAACTCATCTTTAAAAAGTGATGACTTATGATGCATAGATGTTGTATGCTCATAATGAATCATCTCATGACACTCTTTACAACTTTTAGTATCTAAATATTTTCCATTTAAACTAATAATTAATAATATAACTAAACTTATAATTCTCATAATTTTTCCTTATATTCTAAAATTGGGTATAAAAAAAGGTAAAAAGTATAAATTACTTCTTACCTTTTTTTAAAAAGATTTCTCTCCCCAAGGGGAAAGAAAAATTCTATTAAGCACCAGGTATAGTCTGTCTATGCTCAATTGAGTAAGTAAAAGTAGGAGTTGTTAAACCATCAATATATTTAACAAATTTTCCAGTTTTAGCTTCATAAATCCCGATTCTTCCAGCATTCCACTCAGAAATCATAGTCCAATTACCGTGATTTGCAGGCTCTGCATGTAAAACTCTAGGGTTTACGTCTTGATGAGGAACATCCCATTCAGAAATAATTGAACCATCTCTATTAGTTAAAGTACCTTTATCTTTTCCAACAGTAATAACTCTCTCAACTTCTAAGTGTTGCTTATTAATTAAGTGAACTTTATTCCAGTTTGAAGATCCACCAAGAACATTATCTGCCCAGATCCATGGAGTATGCTCAGAAGTACCAACAAATAGTCCTCCTCCAGCTGTAGGTATATGTCTAACAACATCCCAGTTGTTATCCCATACTGTTACTTGACCAACATTCATATTAACTGTAGCATGTAATTGACCATACTCTTCGTTATACCAAGATGAACCTTGACCTGGATGTGGTTTAGAACCTGTACCAGTATAAACTTTAGCAGCTAAAGTTTTAGTTTTGAAATCCACAATACCAATAACATCACTTCCTTGAGAAGCAATCATATAGTATCTACCAATCTCTTTACCTTCATTTAAGAAAGCATCGTGAAGGATATTACCAATATTAGCAATATCTCCAACAACAGGGAAGTTTGGTTTAGAGTAATCTACAATATAAACGTGACCAGCATCTTTAAGTGCAAATGCAAAGTAAGGTCCATATGGTGTATCAGCAATAGAAGCAACTCTTGAAGACTCAATGTTACCTTCGTTGTTAATTACTGAAGATGTAGGGTAAACTTTTAATGGCTCAAGTGTCATAGCATCAAAAAGAATAGCTCCACCTGGCTCATAGTTTCCTGCCATTACATATTTACCATCTGGAGAAACTGCAAGTCCTCTTGATGAAGTACCAATTCTAACATCAGCAATTTTTTGTTGACCTTTAGAAGCTAAATCAAACATAGTTAATAAACCATCTCTAGAGATAGAATATGCATATCTTGGTTGTCTTTTATTAGTTACTGTAACGTGAACTGCGAAACCAGCTGGATGAGTAGATATTTTAGTACCTTTAACACCATCTAAGAAAGTTACTTTAGAAGCATCTCTTTCTGTTACAAAACAAATATCAGTTACTTTATCTACATCAACTGCTTTTGGATATTTTTTAAATAGTTTCATTCTATCATTGATTTTAGTCCATTTTTTCTTAACATTTTCAAGTGTAAGAACCATTGGTTGCTTACCTGTAAAATTTTTAAGATATTTAACCATTGCATCTGCATCTTTTTGATTAAATTCATGACCAATAGATTCACCTTTTTTAAATGGTACCATAGCAGAACCTGCTCTACCATTTAAAATAACAGATGCAAGCATTTGATCATTTTTACCTCTTAATACATCAGGTCTTAAATCAGAACCAACACCACCTTGGTGAGCTGGACCATGACATCCCTGACAATCTTTTTCAAAAACTAAATCTGCGTCAAAAGCAGATGCACCTGTTGTCATTAATGTTGCTGCTGCAACTGTACTTAATACTAATTTATTCAATTTCATATTTTCTCCTTGATTTTTTAAGTTAAACTTAACAAAATTTTAACTTACATTTTTTTAAGCTTAACTTAAAAAATGAAAGTAAAATTGTAGAGTGTAACACTTATTAAAAGTGTTACGATTCTCTACATTATCTATTCACCAGCTTCGTCTTCTAATCTTTTCTTCTCTTGTGCATAAATCCAAAACATTGGAAGTATAATCACAGTATGAAGAAATAATGTTAATCCTAATGGATATTGATTTAATATTGCAAAAAAACCAACATTCATATCTGTAGCTATTTCAAACATATTTTATCTCCTTATCTTTCATGAATTGCTAATTTACCAGTTGAAAGTAAATCTTTCACTAGGTAAACAAAACCAACTAATGTTACAACACCCATTGCAAGTCTCCAACCAAGACCTTGAACAAACCAAAGTGCATTTTGTGATACAAAAAATCCTTCCCAAGTAGCTCCGAATTGTGCTCTTTCAACAAGAACTTGTCCATAACCAGAAATTGTAAGTGCAACAGTCATACCAAATACACCTAGGTTAAGAAGAACAATTGCCATTTTTGAATCAAAAGTAGCTCTCATTCTTGTAATACCATTTGTACCTTGTACAGCTACATAGAACATACCTATAAGGATAGTTGCATATGCACCAAAGAATGATAAGTGACCATGTGCAGAAGTAAACTGCGTACCATGTGTATAGATATTAACTTGAGGTAAAGTATGGAAGAATCCCCATATCCCAGCACCTAAGAAGTTACCAAACGCATTTGAGAAGAACCAAGCTAATGCTGGTGTGTTAGAAATTGTTTCTCTTCCTTCACCTTCACCTTTAGCAATACCTGTTTGTTTACCCCAATCATAAGTAACATGAATAAACATAGCAACTAATGGAAGTGGCTCAAGCGCACTAAATAATGCTCCAATTTCCCACCAATACTCAGGAGTACCGATCCAGAAGTAGTGATGACCCATACCAAGAATACCAGATCCAAATAGCATAGCTACCTCAATCCATAACCACATTTCAACAACTTGTCTGTTTGCACCAATGATTCTAATTAAACCATAAGCAGCAAAAACACCAACAAGAACTTCCCATGTAGCTTCAACCCATAAGTGAATTACCCACCACCACCAGAATTGATCCATAGAGATAGAGTCAGTGAAACCCATACCACATAAATATAAACCAACTAAAGCAATCATATCAGCCATAAGAACAGTAACAATACCAGTTCTTTCACCTTTTATCGCAGTTAAGAATACATGTGCTAAGAATCCAACTAGAACAACAGCGATACCAATATCAGCCCATCTTGGAGCTTCAATATATTCTCTACCTTCATTAATAAACCAAATACCAACATTTAGTCCCATAAATTCTGTAGTTGTATCACCATATTGAATTAAAATATATACTAAAACAACTACAGTAACTGCTGCTGTTAATACTACAAATCCTAATTTTGCAAGTTTAATACCTACAACTTCAATACCAGTTTCATCAGGTAGTAACCAATAAGCAGCTCCAACCATTGCATAAACCATCCAAACAACTAGTGCATTAATGTGTACCATTCTTGCAACTGAGAAGTCAAAAAGTTCAAAAAGAAAACTTGGATACAAAAATTGTACCGCAGCTATTAGACCCATAAGTAATTGAGCACCGAACAATACCATTGCAACTGTAAAATACCAAGTTGCTAGTTGTTGTCCTTCCCATTTTAAATTATTTGCCATTACTGACCTCCTCTTTTTTCACGAAGTGTAAATTGTCCACTTGCATCACCCATTTTACCAAAGTTTCTAGGGAAACCATTTGTATCAATTGATGACATATGTTTTAAGAATGCAACTAAACCTTTAGCTTCTTTATCTGTGATTTTTAAATCAGGCATCATTCTTTCATGTGTAGGATACTGAGAAGGATGCATTAAGAATTCAGCCATTGCTTCTTCTTTTGTATCTTTCCCTGTCATACCTAAATAAGGTCCGTTTGGTCCCCATGCAGGATCTAACCAAGATTTTGTTAAATCTGGAGCATAATATGCACCATTACCAAGTAATGTATGACAATTCATACAGTTCTTAACTTGACTTGCAAGTTTTCCTAAGTGTAGTAATTCACCAGCTTCTTCTTCGCTGTAATCATCTCTACCAAAAAACTTCTCTTTTCCACCAATTACTGGCACCTCATGACCTCTTTTTTCACTCATTTCATAAGTGATTTTATAGTTAATAACAGTTGGTCCTGGAACCCTCTTTGCTACACCATTTTTAAGATCTTCATCATTACCCATTGAAATTTGAGCTAATGTATCAAATGTAAGCCAAATTAGTAATACTGATGCAAAACCAGTTATCCAAGCAGCTGATCTAGCCCAGAATCGGTTATCAGTCCATACTGAAACAGTTCTTTTAGACATATGTCCTCCTTTAATTTTATTGTTCATATCTGTCTTCTGCTTTTTGATTTAAAAAATACCAAAGATGTGGAAGTAATAAATACCCCACCATTGCCATCATTAAAACTTTCACAGTAAATGCATCGTTACCCAATGCATCAACAACATAGTATAAACAATATGTTTGTAGTACCCAAAAAGCATATGCCACTGGCATAAAAATGCTTTTTAGGTATTCCATCTTTACTAGCGTATAAATAGCCACATAAAAAAGTCCAAATAGTAAAACGGCAGATGAAGATAAGAAAATAGGGAGGAACTGATCTAACGGAATCTCTGGGAGATGTAAAAACGGTGCATCCAAAATAATCATAATTTTCAACCTTTAATTTAATATACGGAACTATTAAAAGTTTAACGCTTTTTAGATTAAAATCTATTGAGTTATATCAATTTTTTGAGTTTTCTTTAATAATATTTATTTTTAAGTTTTCTTTAATATTAATAGTGGGAATTGTGTACGATAGATACTTAATATAAGCCTAATTACCGTCACTTTTTGTCATTTTAAGATTATATAAATAACTTTATATAATCTTTTATTTTTTTAGATTCTTGTAGGTATTTTAAAATACTAAATATAAAATTAAACCTAAAATAATTAAAACTATAGATACATAAGCTACAGCTTCATTAAATAAGTACATAATTAACTAACTAAATCTTTGATTTTAACTTTAAGTTTATCAATTGTAAAACCAAATTTATCAAAAAGTTCCCCAGCAGGTCCACTTTCTCCAAAACCATCCATACCAATAACATGGTCAGCAAATTTATAATATTCCATTGCAGATGCCATCTCAACAGCAACTACTGTATGTGATGGGTCAATGATACTATCAATATATGCTTTATCTTGCTCACAAAGTAGGTCAAAACAAGGAACTGATACGATATTACATTTAATACCAAAATCATCTTCTAAGTGACAAGCAGTCATTAAACTAAGCATAACTTCACTACCAGATGCCATAAGTGTAACCGTAGCACCTTCTCTTTTAGTTAATAAATATCCACCATTAGATACTTCACCAATCTCTTTAGTTGGCTTTAGAGTTTTAAGCTTTTGTCTTGAACATACAAATCCAGTAGGAGCATCCATAGTTAAAGCTTTTTTCCAACATTCAATATTTTCTACAGCATCTGCTGGTCTAAATGTATAAAAGTTTGGCATAGCTCTAAACTGAGACAATTGTTCAATTGGTTGATGTGTTGCACCATCTTCACCTACACCAATACTATCATGAGTCCATACAAAATGTGTAGGGATATTTGATAGAGCTGCAACTCTTGCTGCTGGTTTTAAATAATCACTAAAGATAAAAAATGTTGCATTAAATACTTTAAATAATCCATAAATATTCATAGCATTTGTAATAGCTGCCATTGAGTGTTCTTTAATACCAAAATGGATATTTCTACCTTTTGGAAAATCTCCAAGACCTATTAGTTCAGTCTTATTTGATGGTGCCAAATCTGCACTTCCACCAATAAATGATGGTACTGCTTTTGCAATTGCATTTAATATTTTATGATTTGAATCTCTAGTTGCCATCTCTTTTGTATCACTAAAATCAGGATATTGAACTTTAGAATAATCAGGATTTAATAAAGCAGTTAAAGTTTCATTTTGCTCACTTAATGGTAAATCTTTTTTAACTAATTTATCCCAAGCCTTACTTTGTAAAGCTCCAGATTCAGTTTTGTCAAAAGCTTTCTTAACTTCTACAGGAACTACAAAAGATTCTTTTGGATTAAATCCAGCTTTTTCTTTCGAAGCACCTAACTCTTCATCACCTAAAGGAGCACCATGTGTATGATGACTTCCTTCCATAGTAGCAGCACCTTTACCAATAGCAGTTTTTGCAATGATTAAAGTTGGATTGTCACTATTTCTTGAAGATGTAAAAGCTTTATCAATAGCATCAAAATCGTGACCATCAATAGTAAGTACATCAAAGTTAATAGCTTCAAATCTTTTAGCAACATCTTCACTCCAAGCGATACTAATATCACCCTCAATTGTAATGTCATTTGAATCATATATAATAGTTAAGTTTGAAAGTTTTTGATGTCCAGCAGTTGCACAAGCTTCATAACTTATACCCTCTTGCATATCTCCATCACCACAAAAACAATATACATGATGATCGATAATCTGGGCAGTTTCACTGTTTAAACAATGCTTAGCATATTGACTTGCCATAGAAAAACCAACAGCATTTGCAACACCTTGACCTAAAGGACCAGTAGTAATCTCTACACCATCTGTATGTTTATATTCAGGATGTCCAGGAGTTCTACTACCTGTTTGTCTAAATTGTTTCATATCATCAATAGTTACATCATATCCCCAAAGGTGAAGAAGTGAATAAACCATACTTGAAGCATGACCACCACTAAAAACTAATCTATCTCTATTTAACCAAGATTGATTTTGTGGGTCAAGTTTAATATGCTTACTTAATACTGTAGCCAAATCAGCCATACCCATAGGAGCACCTGGATGTCCACTATTTGCTGACTGAACCATATCTGCTGCTAAAAATCTAATTGTATCTGCTTGTTGTTGTAATAATTGTTTTGACAATTCTTTATCCTCTTTATATCTTATATAAGTTTTGGCTTATTATATCAAAAAAGTATTAATTTATTGTATTATTTCTTCATCCATTTTTTAAATGGCTGTAAACTATCAATATAGTCAGCTACATCTTGTATCTCTTTATCATCTAAAGGTAGTTTTGGCATTGCATTTGCTGGATATCCAAAACTTCTAAATACCATTCCTGGTTTTTTAACATAAATTTTAACCTCTTCTTTTGTTCTTGTATATGATACAATATTAAAATCTTTTCCAAGACTTCCACTCATATTTAAACTATGACAATTTGCACAATTTGTAAGATATACATTTTTTCCAGCTTCTACAGATGCGTACATATTTGTTACTACTAAGAATAATATTACATATAATTTTAATTTCATTTTTAATCCTTTATCTCTAATATATTTTTAGAATATTAACTAAATAAGATAAAAATAGTCTTAATTAGAAATATTAAATAGGAGTATTTTTATCTTATTTTATTTTTTTAAGTAAATTATTGAATAAAGATGATACAATTACCTATTAAAAAGAAGGAATAAAATGAGTGAATTTTTAGATACAACCAATGAATCAGGCTTGCCAGATGGTCATCCAGTAGAAGTATATATGGATGAAAACAAATTAATCAAAGAGATAATTGAAAATCTTAACAATATAGATATTCAAAATAACTTTGAACAATTTTTAGTATTTTTTGAACAATTATGTTTAATAGAAAAGCATTATGCAAGAAAAGAAAATCAACTTTTTCCATATCTTGAAACTTATGGTTGGACAAGTCCTAGTCAAAATATGTGGGCTATGCATGATGATGTTCGTGATGATATACGAGCTATCAAAAAAGCTATTGAGGCAAAAGATATTATAACAATCTCACAAAAACTTCAAGAAGTTTTTAAAACTATTGACCACCTAGCACAAGTAGAAGAACACAGACTTTTTCCAAATGCTATGAGTATGCTTAGTGTTGAAGATTGGCAAGAGATGAGAGCTGGAGATGAAGAGATTGGTTGGATGTTTGAAACTGCTCCAGCTGCTTATCCAGCCAAAGAAAGTCCTGAATATGTACATCCAAGTGCAGATACTAAAAAAAGAAAACTACCTTTTTCTTTAGATGGAAGAATAAAATTAAATGAGGGATATTTACTTGAAGACCAACTTAATCTTATGCTTCAATTTATGCCTGTAGATTTAACTTATGTTGATGAAAATGATATTGTACTTTTTTATAATCGTGGAGAAAATAGAGTATTCCCAAGAAGTGCAGGAATTATTGGTCGTGAAGTAAAGTTCTGTCACCCTCCAAAATCAGTTGACCAAGTTCTTATGATTTTAAGAGAATTTAAAGCAGGACGAAGAGATGAAGCTGAGTTTTGGATTGAGTTTAAAGATAAGTTTATCCATATTCAATATTTTGCAATCAGAGATGAAGATGGGACATATAGAGGTGTAATTGAGATGAGTCAAGATGTTACTCATATTAGAAATCTTAAAGGACAACAAAGATTACTTGATTGGGAATAAGATAAGTATGATTATACTCTGATTATATAATACAAATATTTGGAATACAACCCAATTTATGATATAATAAATAAAAAGTATTTT
>CAYUNC010000012.1:23030-24202 GCA_964445915.1 uncultured Arcobacter sp. | reverse complement strand
TTTTCTTTAGCCCATGAAGCTAATTGATTATAATCTTTTATATTTATATTTTGACCGATTTGGTCTGTTGCTCCATTACCTGGGCAAAAAGTTATATTATGTTTTGTATCTTCTTTTGAAAGTGCCAATCCAATAGAGTATTCTCTACCACCACTTCCTAAAATTAAAATATTCATTAAAAAAATCCTTATATATATTAAAAAGCCAAGTAGCCGTTATCCATAGGTTGGCCCTAAAAGCCAAGAACACTTGACTTTCCTTGAAAACTTTTAAAAGCTCTCAAAGAAAGACCAAGATACAAAGTAAGAATACTACTTTAGGAACACTTCAGATGAGCGTTACACACCATAATATTACAATTACTTAATAAAATTGTTATCGGACCCTCATAATAATGGAAATCCCGAACTACTTAGAATAGTTATATTTTAACTAAAAAAAAGTATAAATTTCCTGAAATACAAGAAAATACTAATACAAATTGTATAAGTATTTTTATTGAAAAGTTTTTGCTAACTTAATACAAGAATCTAAAGATGTATGTTTTGCAACTTTATAGCTAATATAATCTGGCAAAAATCTTTGAGTTGTTTTTCCAATAATAATCGCAAGGTAAGTTTCATCCCAACCAAATATCTCTAGAAAACATTTTAATGTAGATGGTGAAGATAAAATTATAATAGAATCTTTTGGTGGCTTTTCTTCAATTTTATAATTTTTACATACTGTTTCATAAGTAATTAATTCATCACAATTTATCTCATTTTTTTCTAATACATTTAGTAGTTTTGATACTACTGTTTTAGGTTTAACATATAAGACTTTTTTATCTTTTAATAATGGAATTAACTCTTTTGCAAACTTATTTCCATGTCCATTTATACCAGTATATTCTAATTTACCACCATTTTGCGTTATACATTTTGCTGTTTGGTGAGATATTGCATAACTACTGATATCTTTCCAGTCACTATTAAAAGAATCAAGCGATAATATCCCATTTTTTGAAGTAAAAACCAATGCATCATAAATAGATAAATCAATAGTAGAAGGCAAGTAATTGATTTGAAATGTTGGTAGATTTGAAACACCTTCCATCTCTCTGTCAGATAAGATATATATATCTTTCTTCTTTCCAATCACTTCCTCTTTTGGCTGAACTATTTGCTTAG
>CAYUNC010000012.1:0-22930 GCA_964445915.1 uncultured Arcobacter sp. | reverse complement strand
TTTTTGTTTTATTTTAGTATTTTTATTGATTGATATAATATCATCTTTTGTAAACTGATGATATGGTTTCCATATGTATTTCATAAACTTTGCTTCACTAGCAGTAAAGCCTTTAGGGTCTTTATCACTAACTTTAATTGTATTATCTTCTAGAACTTCTAATTTTTTTAGTTTTCCTTTGGATACTTTTGCATAATAGAATAAAACAAATGCAGTTTTTATCTTTTCTATAGTAACTATTATCTTATTTTCATCTACATCTTCTATCAATAAAGTTGGGTATAACTTTTTAAATTCTTCAACTGAAATATACCCAATATATAGCTTTGAAAAAATATCAAAATATGGGTCTATTTTATCACTATTCAAGAACTCTTTATCAACAATCTGATTTTTATTTTCTCTTGTTTTTCGTAAAATCCATAGCAATGTTTCAAAATATTTAAAAGCAAAAATATCAATATCTTTTGTTTCAATTAATTTAGGTGCTTTTATATGGTCAAATTCTCTTTTAGGCTGGTTTTTAATATCAAGTAGTCTATCTATTAAGTCAGTATCGTCAAGTTGTTTTGTAACCCATACTGTACAATAGCTAGGGAAAGTATTCGCCCCTATAACACCCGTACTTAATATAATCAAAGAACGGATAGTTAATTTAGGGAATACTAGCTGTAGTAATGCTTTTTTCTTTTTTAGTCGCTTTTTTAAACTTGTTGTTGTCTTAACAATTGTACTTTCAACAAACCAAAGTTCATCATTAGCAAAAAATAGACCATCAAACTCACTTACATCTTTATATCCAGACTTATATACTATTTGGTCATTTCTATCTATTAATAGTCCATTCTTTTCATTTTTATGCCCATTTTGATGTGGACCTTTTAAAACAAACTTTGTAATATAATCTTCTTCAACAGCGTATCTTATTAGTAATTCATAAATAACATTTTCATATACTTCACCTACAAAACTACTATAAGTACTTAAATAGTGCGGATCCTCTTTGTCAAAGTTAGTATTTAATAGTTTTGTTAGATATCTTGAATGATAAGAGTAGTTGAATAAGTTATTTTCAATATCTTTAGTATTTAAGTTTGCTAAATCTTCAGTAAAAGGTAAGTGTTTATATTTAGTAGCCATAATAACTCTTTATCTTATTCCCACTCAATTGTAGCAGGTGGTTTAGAAGAGATATCATAAACTACTCTATTGATACCATCAACTTCGTTGATTATTCTTCTACTCATTTGTTCTAATACATCGTGAGGGATATGTGCAAAAGTTGCAGTCATACCATCAACAGCATTAACGATTCTAATACAAGCAGTATTGTCATAAGTTCTATTATCACCCATAACACCTACTGATTTTACATTTAATAACACTGTAAAAGCTTGCCAAGTTTTATCATACCAACCAGTTACTTTTAAAACATCAAGCATAATAAGGTCAGCTTTTCTTAAAATTTCTAAATCAGGAGTATTAACATCACCCATAATTCTAATAGCAAGTCCCGGACCAGGGAAAGGATGACGACCAATCATTTGAGCAGGAAGACCAAGCTCAAGTCCTAAAACTCTTACTTCATCTTTGAAAATCTCTCTTAAAGGCTCAATAAGCTCAAATGTCATCCAATCAGGAAGACCACCAACATTGTGATGTGATTTAATTGTCTTAGAAGGTCCTTTTACAGATACTGATTCAATAACATCTGTATAAAGTGTACCTTGTGCAAGAAATTCTATACCATCATGTTTTTTAGCTTCTATATCAAATACTTCAATAAATGTTTCACCAATAATTTTTCTTTTTGTTTCAGGGTCTGTAACACCTTTTAATTTTGTTAAAAATAATTCACTAGCATCAACAGTGATAAGCCCTATTCCCCTGTTTGCAAACATAGCTTGAACATCAGCTACTTCATTTCCTCTAAGTAATCCATTATCAACAAATACAGGAACTAAATTTTTACCAATTGCTTCGCTTAAAAGTGTAGCAACAACAGAGCTATCAACTCCACCACTAACACCACATAAAACTTTTTTATCACCAACAAGTTCTTTTATCTTAGTAATTTGCTCTTTAGCAAAGTTACCCATATTCCAGTTCTTTTCACACCCACAAATATGTTTAGCAAAATTTATTAACATCTGTCCACCTTCAGGTGTATGAGTTACTTCTGGATGATATTGAAATGCATAGATTTTCTTGTCGTCATTTGCAATAGCTGCATAAGGTGAATTTTCACTTGTACCAATTACTTCAAATCCCTCAGGAAGTGATTCTACTTTATCACCATGTGACATCCAAACAATCTCTTCATTTGTGATACCTTTAAATATAGGTGAGTTTGTATTTTCAATTTTTAATTTAGCTTTTCCATACTCGTGATGATCAGCAGGTACAACACTTCCACCTAAATAGTGAGCAATAGTTTGCATACCATAACAGATACCTAATATCGGTAATCCTAAATCAAATACAGCTTTATCTACTTTATAAGCATCATCAGCATAAACAGAAGCTGGTCCACCACTTAATACTATACCTTGAGGGTTTCTAGCTTTGATATCTGCTAGAGGTTCGTTGTATGGTACAATCTCTGAATAAAATCCACTATTTCTTAATCTCTTTGAGATAAGTTGTGTATATTGACTTCCAAAATCTAAAACTAAAATTGGTACATTTTTCATAAAATAAAATCCTTAATATTTTTATTATTAAATCTTTTTATAAAAACTTAATAATAAAAATAAGGTAATAAGTAAAAACTTACTACCTTATAGAAGGATTACCTAGTGACCAATACCTAATACTTGATACTGTACATACCAAACTGAACAAGATACAATATATCCAATTAGTATCATCCAAGAATATCTCATATGTGCACCAAAAGTATAAATACCTGGTAATTTACCCATCACTCCAACACCAGCTGCTGAACCAAAAGAGATTAAACTTCCACCAACACCAGCAGTTAAAGTTACTAGCATCCATTGGTCAAGTCCCATTTCAGGACTAGCTTTTAAAACAGCTGACATAACTGGAACATTATCAACAATTGCAGATAAGAAACCAACACCAATATTTGACCATGTAGGACCAAGAACTGATGGGTCATATACTACAGCTGCTAATGCTAACCAACCAATAAAGTATAATGCTCCAACAGCAGCTAAAATACCAAAGAAGAACATTAGAGTATTGTTTTCAATTTTTGACATTGATTGAAATACATGAAAACCACAACCATGTTTTCTTTGAAGTCTGTAGTCATATAATTTAAGTAAAGATAAACCAAACATCATACCCCACATAGCAGGAAGATGTAGTATTTGATGTGACATTACAGCACAAAAAATAGTAAATAAACCAAGGAAAATAACAATTTTAGCACCTTGTGCCATTTTTGGTTTAACTTCATTTGATAAATCAACTTCAGGAACAGTATTTGGAACTACTCTTGAAAGTAAGAATGCAGTTACTGCATAACCAAGCATAGATGCAGGGAATAGGTATAAGAAATCAACAAATGTACCTTTACCTGCTGTCCATGCCATAAGAGTTGTAATATCTCCAAAAGGTGACCAAGCACCACCAGCATTTGCAGCAACTACAACATTAATTGCACCTGGCACTAAGAATGCTTTATTTTTTTGTTCAATTGTAATAAGTACAGTTGATAAAATAAGTGCAGTTGTTAAGTTATCCGCAATTGGTGAGATAAAAAATGCCAAGATACCAGTTACCCAAAATAGTTGTCTATATGTATAGCCTCTTGATATTAGCTTATATTTTAAAGATGCAAATACGCCCATATGAATCATTGTTTCTATATATGTCATAGCCACTAATAAGAAAAAGAAAATCTCTGAAATCTCTAAAATTAAGTGTTCTGCTTGAGTATGAACTAAATTCATATCCATTCCGTTAATTGCATAATAAAATGCAATTAACATAAATAAGAAAGTTCCCATTAGTAAAGCAGGTTTTGCCTTATCTATCTCATATTTTTCTTCTGTTGCTACAAAGTAATATCCAATAACAAATATAACCAATGCAGCCATACCTGCCCATGTCATAGTCATATCTGGAATTGCTCCAGCTTCTGTACTACCACTTGCAAATGCAAATACTGATATAAAACTAACTAATAATAGTTTTAACATTTATTTCTCCTTAATATAATGTGCTCCTATAGATTCTTTTCTATTTATTGCACTTTTGATGATGGATTGTGCCGTAAGTAACCTTAAAAACAGTAGTCTTCCAATATCCTCTTCAAGATAACTATTAATCTCATCGAGTGCATCAATTAAATTTTGTGATTCTCTTACAATTCCTACATTTGTCCACATTAAATTTCTTAAATCATCTTTTATAACTTTATCAGTTGGTTTTTTTAAGTCATAATGTATAAACTCTTGTGATAAATTATCAATATTTATTTTATAATCAATCTCTTGTGCTTTTTTAACTGCTAATGTTGGGAAAACTATACCTTCTAGTAAAGAATTTGAAGCTAATCTATTTGCTCCATGTACTCCAGTACAAGCAACTTCTCCTACAGCATAAAGATTTTTACTTCCTTTTACTTTTGAGTTAATATCAACATCAATACCACCCATACTATAATGAAAAGCAGGACTAATAGGAACTCTCTCAAATGGTAAATCAAAACCTAATTCCATTAAGTTATGATAAATATTAGGGAATCTCTTTTTAAAAAACTTCTTTTTAAAGTTTTTAAATGATAAATAAACCTGAGAGCCAGTTTTTTGAGAATAATCAAAAATAGCACGACTAACAACATCACGAGGAGCAAGTTCACAATCTTCATGATACTCTTTTAGAAACTCATAACCATCCTCATCTTCTATTTTAGCACCCTCACCTCTTAAAGCTTCAGTTAGAAGTGTTTTTCTTGCATATGGTGTATCTACAAACACTGTTGGATGAAACTGCATCATCTCCATATCTTTTAAAGGTATATTTTTTTCTACACAAATACCTTGAATATCACCTGCAATTGTTGTAGAGTTTGTATGGTATCTATAAATAGAACCAACTCCACCTGTTGCTAAGATAGTATTATGTGCATAAATAATTTTATCTTTATTATCGGCAATTAAATGAACGCCATAACAAATATCATTTTCATATAATAAATCAATCATAATACTATTGGCAACTATCTCATGTTTACATCTTTTCAATAAAAACATATGAAGTTCACGACCTGTGGCATCACCATCTGCATGTAAAATACGATTGCAACTATGTGCTGCTTCTTTTGTATAAGATAGTGTTCCGTCTTCATTTTTATCAAAATCCATACCATTTGATACTAAGTCATCAATAGCTTCCATTGAATGTTTACTTAGTGTTTCTACGGCTTCTTTATTATTGAGATTTACACCAGCATTGAGTGTATCTTGAATATGTATAGGAATATCATCATTATTTATAGCACGAGCAATTCCACCTTGAGCAAAGAATGTATTGCATTCCCAAGGTGATTTTTTGCAAACAATTAAAACTTTTTTATCTCTAGGTAAGTTGTTTGCTGCTGTTAGTCCTGCTACTCCTGCTCCTATGATTAAATAATCATAAATCATTTTTTAATATGTTCACTTTGTTTATCAACATAAACAGGTGCACCTTTATAGCCACACCCACTTACACTAATTAATATAGCTATAGCAACTATAATATATATATTTTTTAAAATCAATTTTCTATTCCTTGTCAAACTATGTTAATAAATGAGTATTTCTTTGTTGAACTGCATTAGCTTGTGTTGTTGCTAAAAGTCCCATTTGAGTAATTAAATTACTTTTTGAAAAGTTTGATACCTCTTGTGCATAATCAACACCCATAATATTACTATTAGCTTTTGCTAAAGATACTTCTGCTGATAAAGCACTTCTTCCACTTGATTCCATTTGTACAGATGATGAAGCAAAGTTACTAGCAACTTGAGATAACTCTTCTTGCCCTTGCTTAACAACATTTAAAAGGTCTTTTATAGCACTTGGATTTTTCTTAACTTCTATTAAGGCATCTTCTAGCTTTTTAGATATTAACATAGTGTCTTCTGTTTCCATTTCAATAGAAGCTTCACCATCAACAATAATAGCTAAGTCCTCTTTCTCTCCACTAAGAAGTTTTTGCCCATTATAGTTTGTACTATCAGATACATTTTTAAATTGTTCTGTTAGTTTTGAAATCTCATTAAATATAGCTTCTCTACCATCATCACTAGTAGTTCCATTCATAGCAGATAATGTTAAAGTATTTATTTCATCTAATATATTAGATTGTTCTTTTAATCCGCCTTGTGCGATATTACTCATAGCTATACCACTATTTAAGTTAGCAAGAGCTTGATGCATAGTACTGTTTTGAGCATTTATATTTACTGCAATACTTAATGACGAAGCATCATCAGCAGCACTATTTATTGCAAGACCTGTTGCAATCTTATCTAAACTACTATTTTGTAGTTCATTAACTGGATTTAAGTTATTGGTAGTATTAATATTCATAAATTCATCCTTTTTCTTCTTATTCACAATTATAAAATAAAAATCATTAAAAGTAGTTTAGGTATTCTCAGTAACTATTAAGTAGATAATGGCTATTATCCTATTATGTATAAGACACTTTTATCTATTTTTATTTTTACTAACTTACTATTCTCTTCTGATACTAATGATATTTGGATAGACCCCTCTAAAAAAGCAATTTTATTAGATTATGCACAAGATATATCTGAAGCTAAGAGTATTGCAAAAGAATATAAAAATCATGATATTTATATATATAATACTGTTCAAAATAGCAATGCTTGTTGTGCAATTCATATAGTAAATATTAAAGAAGATCAAGTAAATACACTTTTAAAAGAGGTTAAGACACAAAATTCTTCAGCAAAACAATTATCAAAAACTAGAGTAAAATATTTTGCAAGAGATATCTCGCCTAAAAATCTTTTTATTGAAGCCAATTCAAAAAAGATAATTGAAACAAAACAAATAAGTATGCCACAAGAGAGAATAAAAGAGGTACCTGTTAAGCAGGTAATAAAAGATTCATTATCTCAAGATACAGAAACAACACAAATAGATATTTCAAAAAAAGCTATTTTATTAGAGTTTGTAAAAAATCCAAAAGAAGCAGAAATATTGGCTCAAAAGTATAAAAATCAAGATATTTATATACATAGTACTGTGAAAGATCAAGAGTCTTGTTGTGCTGTATATATTGTAAATATTAAGCAAGAGAATTTAAATAAAATATTAAAAGTTGTTTCAAAAAATTCAAATAAAGCTAAAACAATATCAAAATCAAAAATTAAATATTTTGCTTCTGATATTTCACCACTAAATAAATTTATTTCATCATCAAGAGTTATAAGTGAAATTATTGCTGAAGTTGTATCTACTTCAATAGCTAAAGCAAAGGTAAAATTTAATGTAAAACCTAATGAGAAAGCAATAGTAAAAGAGATTATAATTAAAAAGTTTAATTCTGAAATAATATTTAATACTTTACAATTTACCCCTTTTATTGTACCAAAGACCAAAAAACCTCATTTATTTGATAAATCAAAAAGAGCTTTGACTGTTTTTACTACAAGTAGTTTAATAAAAGCATACAATATAGCAAAAAATATTAAAGAATATGATACTTATATACATACTTCAACCATAACACAAACACCATACTTTGTAATATATATTGCCAATCTTGATGAAGTAAATTACAATAATGTTTTATTAAAAATAAAACATAAATTCCCAAGTACATATATAACAACTCAAACAAAAATAAATTATTTAATAAATAATAACTTTAACAATGAAAATTTTACTAAAGCTTCTAAGCATATAGTAATAGAACAACCTATTGTTCAAGAGGTAAAACCTCCTGTAAAAATTATTGCAAATATTGAAAAAGTTATCCCTACTCCTATAATTAATGCAATTGATATAAAGAAAAGAGCTGTTACTATTGCTACAACAATAAACTTAAAAAAAGCAAAAAATATAGCAAGTAAATTTAATAAATATGATATATATATTTATAAAACTACTACAACAAGAGTTCCTTACTTTATAGTATATGCTGTAAATATTGATTCTAATAATACTCAAGAAGCATTAAATACTTTTCGTAAAACTTTTAAAGATGCTTATGCTTCATCAAAAGTAAGAATTCAAAAATTATCTGAAAATAACTTTGAACTTAATATATTTAATAAAGCAGTAAAATAAAGGATTTTTATGGATAATTTATTCTTATCTATTTTAACATTGTTTGGACTAGCGGTTGTATCTATGATGATAAAACAATTTAAGCCATCAATGAATAGTAAACAACCAGCTGTTAAGAAGTCTGAAATAATACTAGGATATAAAAAACACCTTGATACTTTAAGTAATAAAGATGAAAAGATTAAGTTTTTAAAAGAGATAAATCAAGAGTTATCAAGAAACATATTTTTTGACCAAGATGAATTAAAAAAGGCTATAGAAGATTTAACAGCCTATAGCTTTAAATAAAAAAGTTTAGATATAATACCATTATGAATATAAAAGAAAAATATAACTATACCGCTGTTAGTGATGATTGTATTAAGTGTGGTTTATGTAAATCTGTATGTACAATATTTCAAGTAAATCAAGATGAAGCCACAAGCCCTAGAGGATTTATAGATTTACTTGGTGCTTATGAAAGAGATGAGCTAGAGTTAGATAGAAATGCAAAAGATATATTTGAAAGTTGCTTTTTATGTACAAACTGTGTAGAAGTTTGCCCAAATAGTTTACCAACTGATACTATTATTGAACAAGTACGGAATGATATAGCTAAAAAATATGGAATAGCTTGGTATAAAAGGGCTTTTTTCTTTCTTTTAAGACATCGTAAGGTTATGGATATAATGGCCAAAATGGGATGGGTATTTCAAACTTGTGGGCTTAAAATAAATCATGAGAAACAAAGTAGTAAGCTAAGATTAAACTTACCTATTCAAATGATAGAAGATAGAACTTTGCCATTTGCTGATAGAACATCATTTTTAAATAGTTATCCTGAAAATGTAACAGTTGAAAATCCAAAGATGAGAGTTGCAATTTTTATTGGATGTATGGGTAACTATGCATATACAAATATTGGTAAATCACTTTTATATATTTTAGAACAATTACAAATTGATAGTTTTATCCCTAAAAAACAACTTTGTTGTGGAGCACCTGCTTATTTTACAGGTGATTTTAATACTGTTGATTATCTTATAAAACAAAATATTGAGTACTTTGAAACTTTTATAGATGATGTAGATGCTATTATTGTCCCAGAAGCTACTTGTAGTGCTATGATAAATACAGATTGGGCTCATTACTTACATGACCAACCAAAATGGCTTCAAAGAGCTAAAAAGGTTGCTCCTAAAGTTATTATGGCTACAAAGTGGCTAGAAAATAATACTGAGCTAAAAAAGTTGCTAGAAACTAAAGAAAAGAATATTAAAGATGTTGTTACTTATCATGACCCATGTCATGCAAAAAAGATGCAAGGTATATATAAAGAACCTAGAGACCTTATAGGTGCAAATTATGAAATAGATGAGATGAGTGATTCAAATGAGTGTTGTGGTTTTGGTGGTGTAACTATGCAAAGTGAAAAATATCATATTGCTAAAGAAGTTGGTTTAACTAAGGCTCATATGATAAATGACACTAAAGCAAATATAGTTAGTGCAGAATGTAGTGCGTGTCGTATGCAAATTGTTGATGGATTAGGTAGAACAGATTCTAAAGTTGTATTTAGAAATCCTATTGAACTTATAGCAGATGCTTTAAGATAGATTTATAATTTTAACAAGGACTAAGACTAGTCCTCGATTGTTTTGTATGGGTCTTCTATATATCCATACTTTATAGCTTCTTCTTCAATCTTATTTTTAAGTAAATCTAATCTCCATTTGTGCATAGTAGCAAACTTTTCTATTTCTAATTCTCTCTCTTTGTCAGTACAAAAGATAAAAATTCTTTTTAAAAACAATTTTGGTATTTGTATTGCAATTAGTTGAAAGTAATTGTCTTTACAATTTCTTGAGCAAAATGCTTTACTCATAGCTATTTTCTTTTTACAGAAAGGGCAATGTGACATATATTTATTCCTTTATTATTATTTTATAATATTGAGCACTAGTTACATCATGAAGGTACTTAGGGTCTGATTCGTGAATAGCAACGATATCTACATAGATACCATTTAAAAGCCAACCTTGATTGTCGTCTTTTAACTCTTCACTTTCAAACATTCGTGCTAAATCCTCTTTAGTTATAACCATATCTTCCATAATTATTTTATTATATAACCTTTTGATGAAGCGTTATTAAATATATCATAGTATGTTTTAGTTCTGATTTTATTTATAACATTTCTCATAGTAAAAATACTCATATTTTTACCTTTCCAAACTTCTACTGCTATCATATCATAGTCAACAACAGAACCTTTATTTTCTAAGATTAATTTTAGTAAACCAAATTCAAGTTTTGTAAACTCAATAACTTTACCTGATTTATTATAAACTCTATCCCTATAGCTATCTAAATAATAACCATGCCCTAAGCTAACTTTATCATTTCTTTTTGACTGATTAAGTGATGCTATAATTGCTAGTTTAACATTTATAATATTTAAAGGTTTAATAAGTATTGAATATGCTCCAACACTTATTGCTTTTTGAATATTATCTTCACTGTTTTCATTTAAAATAACTATTTTAATATCTGGCATACACTCTTTATCTAAGTTTTCAAAGATATCAATAAAATCATTGTCCTCATTGTCTATAACAATTAAATCAAATTTTATTAAAGTACAAAGTTCTTTTATTTGCATACAGCTTGAAGCTACTTCATAATTTTTCAATGTACTAAATAATGATTTTGTATCATCTCTAAATTTACTATCTTTTGAAACTACCAATAAATTAATATTTTCTAATCTTCTTAATTTTCTAATTTGCATATTTTATCTCTCTAAAGTATTTTTATAATAATATCAAAAAAAATTATAATTGTAAAGGGTTGAAATAATTATTTCAATTCTCCCCAATTGTCACCAATTGCAATACTCACTGTTAATGGTACTTCTAGTGTAAAAATATTTTCCATAATATTTTTAATATTATCAATTATTTTATCTTTTTTATCATCTTTTATCTCAAAAATCAACTCATCATGTATTTGTAATAACATTTTTACATCATTATTATCTTTATATTGATTCATTATTTCATTTTGTGAAAGTTTTATTAAGTCAGAAGCACTACCTTGAAAAACTGTATTTACTGCTTCTCTTAAAAATGTTGCTTTCATCATCCCTGATACATTTCCAAAGTCAAAATGTCTTTTTCGCCCTATTAAAGTAGTAACTTCATCAGTTTCCATTGCTTTTTGCTCAATTGATTTAAGATATGTAGTTACTGTAGAAAACTTCTCAAAATAACTATCTATATACCCTTTTGCCTCTTTTGTAGGTATTTTTAGTGTTTCACCTAGTTTCCTAGCACCCATTCCATAAATCAATCCAAAGTTAATAGTTTTTGCAATATTTCTTTTATCTTTAGCTTCATCTTCACCAAATAATGTAACAGCAGTTTGATAATGTATATCTTCCCCATCTCTAAAAGCTTTTAATAAAGTTGGGTCTTGACTAAAATGTGCCAAAAGTCTTAGTTCTATTTGTGAATAATCAATCCCTACAAGTTTATAACCATCTCTAGCTACAAATGCTTCTCTTATTTGTCTTCCAGAATTACTTCTTACAGGTATATTTTGTAGGTTTGGATTTCTTGAACTAAGTCGTCCTGTTGCTGTTCCTGTTTGTAAAAATGATGTATGTATTCTATTATCATCTTTCTTATTACCTAGCTCTAAAAGTGGGTCTATATATGTAGAGTGTAGTTTAAAAGCTTCTCTGTATTCAAGAAGCTTAGGGATTACTAGATGTTCATCTTTAAGTTTTAATAATACACTTTCATTTGTACTATATCCAGTCTTAGTTTTTTTAGATGGTGGTAAACCTAAAGTAACAAATAACACCTCACCTAATTGTTTTGGAGAGTTTATATTAAATTGCATACCACTTAATTCATAGATTTGGGAAATTAAAATATCTAAATGTGCTTTACTTTTAACTTTTAACTTTTCAAGTACACTAGTATCAACTTTTATACCATTTAACTCCATATCATTTAGAACTTTAATAAAAGGAAATTCTATATTGTTAGCAATATCTAATAACTCTTGATTTGTTTCAAGTAGTGATAATAAGTGTTTATATAGTTTATATGTAATCCATGCATCTTCACTAGCATAGTTTGTAGCAATTGCTATGTCAATAGTGGCAAAAGTTTCACCTTTTTTAACTATATCTTTAAATGCAACCATATCATAATTAAAATATTGATAAGCAAGTTTATCAAGTCCTACAGGCTTATCACTATTTAATAACCACGCCATTATCATTGTATCTGCAAATAAATTTAATTCTATTTGTAGATTATTTTTAATAATCTCAAAATCATATTTATAGTTTTGAAATACTAGCTGTTTTGTATTTAATATATTTATAGCTTTTATAGCAGTTTCAATACTCACTTGTGCAGGAACACCTAAATAAAAATGACCAATAGGTACATAGTATGCTGTAGAGTCCTCTATGCAAAATGAAAATCCTACTAGTGTGGCATCTTTCTCTAAGCCAGTAGTTTCTGTATCAAAGGCAACTATTGCTGTTTTCGGAATACAACTTACAAGATTTAATAAAGTTTTTTCATCATTTAATAAAATAAACTTACCTTGAGATAATCTAGCAGTTGTCTTGACAATCTTTGGTCGACTTTCATCATATTTATAATTAGCTGGAGTAACTGTTTTATAGCTTGTACCTTCACTATGAACTCTTTGAATAATTCTATCCATATCATAGTCTTTTAAAAGATTTGCTATTTTCAAAATAGGATTTTCTTTTGGTAACTCTAAATTTTCTAATATATCTAAAGCATGAGCTTCTTTATCTAAAGTTACAAGTTGCTTACTGATATAAGCCATATCTTTACTTTCATTTAAAAGTTTTTGCCATCTTGGCTTTTCTATATTGTCAATATTTGCATAAATATTATCTAAATCATTATATGCTTGAATTAAAGCCATAGCAGTTTTAGCCCCTACCCCTTTAACACCAGGAACATTATCAGCACTATCTCCAAGTAAAGATTGATAGTCTATAAATTGTTTTGGATATACACCATACTTTTCAAAACACATATCAGAAGTTATATCTTTCTTTTTAATAGGGTCAAACATAGTTATATTTTCATCTATTAATTGATATAAATCTTTATCATGGCTTACAATTCTAACATCTAAGCCTTGCTTTACGCCTTCAAAAGCAAGTGAAGCCAAAATATCATCAGCCTCAAAGCCAACTTTAGAAGCACTCGCAAAACCCATCTTTTCAATAAATTGTACTGCTACAGGAAGTTGTACAAGTAACTCTTCATCTACCTCTTTTCTGTGTGCTTTATATAAAGGATATATCTCTTTTCTAAATGTATCACCTTTTGTATCAAGGGCAAAAACTAAATAATCAGTTTGAAAATCTTTACCTATATTTGCTATAAGATTCATAAATCCAGTAAGCATACCTGTAGGGAAACCTGTCTTTGATTTTAATGGTGGTAAAGCATAATAACTTCTAAATAAAAATCCAAATGTGTCTATAATTGTAAGTGTTTTTTTCATTATTTATGTTACAATATCTTCACTTACAATCAAATAATAAAGAGAGTATCATATGATAATTATACCAGCAAGACTTAAAAGTAGTAGATTTGAAAATAAAATATTAGTAGATATACTTGGACTTCCTATGGTGATAAGAACTGCTAAACAAGTTGAATCATTAGATAGTGTAGTAATAGCAACAGATAGCCAAGAAGTTATAGATTTAGCAAAAGAATATGATATACAAGCAGTATTAACAGCAACAACACATGAAAGTGGAACAGATAGAATAAATGAAGCAGTTAATATTTTAAATTTAAAAGATGATGAGATTATTATAAATGTTCAAGCAGATGAACCATTTATAGAACCAGAAGTAGTTCAATCAATAATCAATAATGTAAAAGCAAACAAGAGCAGTTTTAATATGGTAAGTTGCTATAAAGAGATTTCATCAAATCTTGCAGATGACCCAAATCATGTAAAAGTTGTGCTTGATGAAAATAGTAATGGTATATATTTTTCAAGAAGTAAAGTACCTTATCATCGTGATCACTATGATAACTCTACTTTTAATGGACATCTTGGTATTTATGGATTTACTAAAAAAAGTTTAAATGAATTTTGTTCTTTAAAGCCAACATCTTTAGAAAATATTGAAAAGCTAGAACAACTAAGAGCTATATCACATGGATTAACAATATCTATGGTAAAAGTTCAATCAAAAAGCTTTGGTATAGATACTGTAGCTGACTTAGAAAATGCCTTGAAAGTTTTTAGTTAATAGATGTTAGAAAAATTAAGTTTTTTTTCAAATTTAGATAATACTCAATTAGATATATTGACAAAAATATCATCAGTAGAACAATATAAAGAGAATTATATTTTACACTATGAAAAAACAACATCAAATAAACTTTTATTTTTAGTAGATGGATTAGCAAAATCTTATAAAATAGATAAACATGATAATGAAATCTTTTTATATTATATTCAAAAAGATAGTATGTTGTCAGAGCTTACAGATTTAAAAGATGATACTTTAACAGCATATTCAAACATTATGTTTATTAAAGACTCTAAAGTTTTAAGTATAGAATATACTGATTTTAAGAAACACTTTTTATCTAAAAACTTATTATCTTATGAACTTTTAAATGAGATAATAAAACGAAATACTAAACTAGAAACATTGATAAATAGAGAGTTTATTTTTGATGCTGTATCTAAAGTTGCTATGATGATAAATACTGATTTAGATATTGTAAATAGATTAAAAAGACATGATGTAGCCTTGATGTTACATATTCAGCCAGCTACATTATCAAGAGTTCTTACAAGACTAAAAAAAGACAATCTTATAGATATAAACCAAGGTAAAATATCTATAATAGATTCTAATAACCTAGAAATAATTTACAAGGAATTATAAATGAATAAAATAAAAATAGCTGGAATAATTATATTTTTAGTATCTATAACTTTAGCTTTTGTTTCAACAACTATCAGTGAGCATACTAAAAGTAATAATAACTTTTTAGAAACTATAAACAAACAAAAAGCCTTTACTCAAGAAATTTCAAAGAATATCTTTTATATCTATAAAAATAAACACTCATCTACAACTCAGCTAGACAGCTCTATAAAAGAGTTCTTAAATATTATGAATAGTAAAGAGGAGAGATTAAAAACTATATCATCTACTATAATTAAAGCACAAAGTAACAATATATTGCTTTTATGGAATAAATTTTACTTAAATGTACAAAAGTTCAGAGATCAAAATAAAGTAACAACAGCGTATTCTGGTATTGTGGTAGAGAAAACAGTTAATGAAATATATTCATTAAATTTAGAGTTAATAGTAAAATTTGATAAACTTATCTCTTTGCATAAAGATGAATTTCATCAAATGCATAAATTGCACAAATATATACAATATGGATTATTTTTAATTCTATTGATTGTTCTTATCTATTTTTTAAGATATATCTCAAAATCATCTAACAACTTTGATAAATTAATGAAAAGAATTGATGATTCAATTAAGTCAATTGACCAAATAGAAAACAAAGCTGATGGTATCTTAGATGATGTAACATACACAAAAGAGGAAGATACTATTATTGAAGCTTTAGATGAACTAATGCTATCAAGTAAAAAACTAAAAAAACTAAAAATAGACCTAGAAAACTTAAATAACCTTAAATCTAACAACTAATTCTTTTTCTTTAATAATTTGACTTAGGACAAATTATTTCTCCTTTAATTATTATACAATGTCATAGAATTTGAATATTTTCTATTCAGATAACAAAAATAAGGAGAAAAAATGAATAAAACTTTTAATAAATTATCAACTTTAGTTTTAGGTACTACATTAGCTGCAACTGTTGCATCTGCTGGTACTGGTGAACTAGAGAAGATAATGAAAAAAAGAGGATTAACAGAAAACGATGTAATTCGTGCTGCAAAAACATATTTACCAACTGGTGGTAGAGATGAATTCGTAGTATTTAGTTCTGGTGGTCAGTCTGGACATATGATTGTATATGGTGTTCCATCTATGAGAATATTAAAATATATTGCAGTGTTCTCACCTGAGCCATGGCAAGGGTATGGATACGATGAGGATTCTAAAAAAATCTTAAGACAAGGTAACATTAGAGGTAGAGAGATTAATTGGGGAGATACACATCACCCGGCACTTTCTGAAGTTAATGGTAAATATGATGGTAAATGGTTAGTAATTAATGATAAAGCTAATCCAAGAGTTGCTGTTATTGATCTTGAAGATTTTGAAACTAAGCAAATCGTTGTTAATCCTGTATTTAAATCAGAGCATGGTGGAGCTTTCTTCACACAAAATTCTGAGTGGATAATCGAAGCTTGTCAATATGCAGCTCCTTTTGATAACAACTATCACCCAATTGAAGAATATAAGGAAACTTATAGAGGTGGGGCAACTATGTGGAAATTTGATCCAAAAAAAGGTCGAATTGATGCTGATGCTTCATTTACAATTGAAATGCCTCCATATATGCAAGATTTAAGTGATGCTGGTAAAGCTGTATCTCACGGATGGGCTTTTACTAACTCATTTAACACTGAAATGTATACAGGTGGAATAGAAGTTGGAATGCCACCAAATGAAGCTGGTATGTCAAGATTTGATACTGACTTTTTACATGTATATAACTGGGAAAAATTAGCTAAATTAGCTAAAAATCCTAAAAATGTAAAAATTATCAATGATCATAGAGTTATACCTATTGAAGTAGCTGTTAAAAATAAAGCTTTATTTTTAATTCCTGAGCCTAAATCACCTCATGGTGTTGATGTTTCTCCTGATGGACACTACATCACAGTTTGTGGTAAGCTAGATACTCATGCTTCTGTATATAAATGGACAAAAATTAAAGCATTAATTGATGCTGAAGAATTTGTTGGAAAAGATCCATTTGGTATCCCTATTTTAGATATGAAAAAATCTTTACATGGTCAAGTTGAATTAGGTCTTGGACCATTGCATAATCAATACTCAAATGTTGATGGTGAAATTTATACTTCACTTTATGTTGATTCACAAATTGTAAAATGGAACTATAAAAAACTTAAAGTTTTAGATAAAGAAAATGTACATTATAATGTTGGACATTTATGTGGTATGGAAGGTAAATCTGCTGACCCACAAGGTAAATATATTATCTCTTTAAATAAACTTGCGATTGATAGATTCCAAAATGTTGGACCATTACATCCACAAAATCACCAGTTAATTGATATTTCTGGTAAGACTATGGATTTACTAGTTGATATGCCTTTACCATTAGGTGAACCACATCAAGCAGTTGCAATTAGAGCTACTAAATTACATCCACATGTAAGATACCCAATGGGTACAAACTCTAAAACTGGTAAACAACATATTGGTAAAACTTTAGCTGGTCAAGAAAGAATTGTAAGAAAAGGTAACAAAGTAACAGTATATGGTACTATGGTTAGATCTCACATCAATCCTGAAAGAATTACAGTTAATAAAGGTGACATAGTTACTATGCACTTAACAAACCTTGAAAGAGCTCAAGATGAAACTCACGGATTTACTGTAGATCATCATGATGTTCATATGTCATTAGAGCCAGGTGAAACAGCTACAATTAAATTTGAAGCTGATATTGAGGGTGTTTTCCCTTATTACTGTACAGAGTTCTGTTCAGCACTTCACTTAGAGATGATGGGTTACTTAATGGTTAAAGATCCAAACAAGAAATATGTTTCGGCTCAAAAACTTAAAATGAAAACTATGTCTAAAACAGAATTAATGGCAGAATACAAAAAAACTGTTGCAGTTAATGATGCTACAGATGCAGTTATTCAATCAGTTGTTAAATTCTTAAAAGAGAATGGTTTTGATAAACATAAAGTTGTTGCTAACCTTGTAACTGATGCTTTTGACCAATATGGACAAATTCCTGCTCAAAAGAAATTAGCAAACAAAGCACTTAAAGCTGGTGATATTGAAAAAGCTATTCTTTTTGAAAATATGATTTGGCAACTTATGGTTAAAACTGCTGATGTTGGTATTAGAGCTAAAGATGCACTTGTAAGACTAATCGCTACTAAACAAACTACTTCTGCTCAAAGAGGAGAAAAAGCGTTTGGTGAAGGTGGTTGTTCAGGATGTCATGTTATTGGTAAAGTATCTTCAGGTCCAGATTTAACTGGTGTTTTATCTCGTCATGAAAATGCTGAGAAATGGGTAAGTAACTTTATCCTTGATCCAGAAAAAATGTATAAAGACCCATATGTAAAAGGTATGATAGATTACTTTAATCTTAAAATGCCTAATCAACATATGAGCAAAGAAGAAACAAAAGACATTATCGAATACCTTAAATGGATAGACGAAAATGCTAACTTATTTTAAAATTTAAAATATAGTTAAATATTAAAAGGGAAGAGATTATATCTCTTCCCTTTTTTATTGTTAATAACTATTGTCAAATCAGTTTTTTTTTAGTTGGGTTTTGTTATACTTTCATACTTAATATTTTAATGCTTTATAATTAAAATAAGTGTGGCTTATAATACTACTAGGTTACTCTTATTTTAAATAATAAAATTACACACAAGGAATAAATATGCACCCAAGTTTTATCAAAGCTAGGATTTTTACACTTATAGCACTAGTGCTATTAACAGTTTCATTTACTTTTCCAATGATTGCGTTTCATGGAGTTTTAAATCAAGTTCATGAGGGTAAAGGGGAAGAAGTTTCATCTTTTTCAAAAACTATTTGGAATTTATATTCAAAAGGTAGTTATAAAAGTGTTACTACAGATAAAGATGCTCATAATAATTTAGAAAAGATGATTGAAACACAAGCAGAATTAGGTGCTTGTTCATTACCAATTTGGGCAGTTTCACTTGAAGCTCCAAATTATCCAAAAGAAGCATTCCCTGAAGGGATACCAGTATTTTTCCATTTTGATGGATATAGTGGTGAAATTCATGAGATGAATACTATTAATCATTATGTTGGTATGGACCCTATGTGGGTTGGTGGTACTATAGAGAGAGAAATTGGTATCTATGCTTTATTAGCATTAACATTAGGTATGATTTTCTTTATACTTTATAAAAATAGAATATTAAACTATCTTATGCTTATACCAGCTTCATTACCAATTTTATTTATAGCTGATTATTCATATTGGCTATATTGGTTTGGACACAACCTTCATGACTGGGGAGCATTTAAAATTAAACCTTTTATGCCAACAGTTTTTGGAGATGGTAAAATTGCACAGTTTGTAACACATTCATATCCAACAATTGGTTTTTATGTAATTGTTGGAATTAGTTTATTTAGTTTATTAGCATTTTTTGCAAAACAAAAAGCTATGAACGAAACTGAAAATACATTTTAGGCTATATATTATAAATGAAAAGTTTTAAATTTATAATTTTTATATTTTTATTATCTAGCACATTAGTGGCAAATATGCTACAAGAAGCTATTGATAAAGCACCAAGTGGTTCTATATTAAAGCTTCCTGCTGGAGTTTATAAAGGTAATATTGTTATAAATAAACCTCTTTCAATTATTGGAAAAGAAAAAGGTGTAATTATAGATGGTGGTGGAGAAGGTACAGTTATTACAGTAACTGGTTCTTTTGTAACACTAAAAAATTTAGAAGTTATTAATAGTGGAGCTTTACATCATAAATTAGATTCTGGTATCACATTAAGTAATGGTAAGCATTGTGAAGTAAGTAATTGTATAGTTGATGATTGTTTATTTGGTATTGATGCTCAACAAATTACAAATAGTATAATTTCTAATAATACTATTACATCTAAAGATTATGATTTAGGACTTAGAGGTGATGGGCTTAGATTATGGTACTCACATGATAATCTTATAAAAAAGAATTCTTTAATTAAATCAAGAGATATGGTTGTTTGGTATTCTCATGGTAATATTATAGAAGAAAATTATGGTGAATATTGTAGATATTCTTTACATTTTATGTATGCTGGTAAGAATTATGTTAGAAATAATACTTACAAACATAACTCTGTAGGTATATTCTTTATGTATTCACAAGATACAATAGCAACTGGAAATATTGTAAAAAGTTCTTTAGGAGCTACTGGTATGGGTATTGGACTTAAAGATGTATCAAACTTTACAATAGAAGACAATACTATGATTTATTGTGCTCAAGGATTGTATGTAGATAGAAGTCCATTTGAACCAGATACAAATAACTGGATTATTAACAATAAAATTTTGTACAATAGTGAAGCTATACATTTTCACTCTTTAAGTGAAAATAATATTATTAAAAAGAATATTGTAAAAGGTAATATTGAAGATATTGTAAATGATAGTCGAGGAAGTAAAACAAATGATAATGAGATAGTAGGAAACTACTGGGATAACTATCAAGGTTTTGATATGGATGGAGATAATGTAGGAGATACACCACATAGAGTATATCAATATGCTGATCAACTTTGGATATATAATCCAGATGTAAAATTCTTTTATGGAAGTCCTGTAATTTCTTTATTGAATTTTTTAGCAAAATTAGCTCCATTTTCTACACCACTATTTTTGATGGAAGATGAAAAACCACAAGTTAGGATAAAAGGATAAATATGGCAAATATAAAAACAGATAGAAGAGAGTTTATCAAATATTCAACTATAGGAATATTAGCACTTGCAGGAGCTGCTGGTGTAGTTACTAGCCCTCTTGGTGCAACTGAAGAGACAAGACTAAGACCACCAGGAGCTGTTGAAGAGAAAGAATTTTTAGCACTTTGTATAAAATGTGGTCAATGTCTTCAAGTATGTCCATACCACTCTATAGAATTATCTGACTTTGGAAAAGGTCATGGAGTTGGGACTCCTTATATAGATGCAAGGGAGAGAGGATGTTATGCATGTGAAGCAGTTCCTTGTGTATTAGCATGTCCAAGTGGTGCTTTAGACCATCATACAGAAAAAGCAACTGATATAAAAATGGGAATTGCAGTACTTGAACATAAAAGATCATGTCTTGCAGTGAGACGAGAGCCAATTCCAGCAGGTTATGACCAAAGAATGAAAGAGTTCTTGGCAAAACAAGTAAATGTTACAGAATATGAAGAGAAAGTTTTAGAGAAGTTTGAAACTTTTGAAGGAAAACCTTGTACACTATGTGCAGATATGTGTCCTATGCCAAATCCACTTAGTGCTATTGCTATGGTAAAAACAAGAGTGGGTATTACAAAACCTGAGATTTACGATGGATGTACTGGTTGTGGAGTTTGTGAAGAGGTATGCCCTACTCCTACACCATCTATTGTTGTAAAAAGAAGACTATCTTATGAAGATTATTATATTAAAGGGATGAGACTATGATGAAAAAGATATTATTTATATTACCACTTATATCTATTATATTTACAGGATGTGGTGACAAAGAGGAACAAAAAGAAGAGATAAAAACTTCTACAACTGCTCCAACAATTGAGATTGTACAAAATGAAAATGCTAGTGAGATAAAAGTTAAAGAGAAAAAGAAAACAAAACTTCATATTAAAGATGGAAAAGCATATTACTATGATTATAATGTAAAAAGTGCTTATGACCCAAATTCACAACCAGCCAATAAAGATGCTTCTGTAAGAATAAAGCCAAGAACTGTTTTAGATGCAAATAGAAATATACGAAGTCCTTATGAGAGAGTTCAAGTATCTTTAATTGTAAAACAACTAAGTCGTTCATTTAAATTAAAATGTTCAGCTTGTCATGATGATTATGCAAATGGTGTGGTTGGTCCATCTTTATTAGGAAAAGATGCAGATTTTATTTATGGTGCTATAAATGATTTTAAAAATGGTAAAAAATCAAATCCATTAATGGATGATTTAATTAAAATGATGAGCGATGATGAGATAAAAACAATCGCAGAAGAGATATTCAAATTCAATACAGAGATAGAAAAACTAGGAGCAAAACAATGAAAAATATAATAGCAGGATTAGCAACATTAATAGTAGTAGCACTTATGGCATTTACAGCCTCTAAAGGTGGAGCATATCACGGTGGCGAACATGGTAAAGTTATAGAAGACTTTGGTGATACAATGAATAATGCAAAAGCTACTGAAGTTCCAAAAGAGAAAGATGATAGAGCAAAAGAGATGGATGCACTTAGTGCTTTAAAAGATAAAGCTGGAAATGCTGGAGCATTTAAAGTTAGTAAAGCATATAAAAGTAAATGTGCTTCTTGTCATGGTGTAAATGGAAGTGGTTTCCAAAATGGAAAACCTATGATGGGACCAAAACTTATAGGACAATCTGAAGAAAAATTAACTAAAGATTTAATTGATTTTAAAGCTGGAAGAAAAGAAAATGTTGTTATGAAAGGTCTTTTAATATCACTTAATGAAGATGATTTAAAAGAGTTTGCTAAAGAGATAAGTGAATTTCCTGCACGAGCAGAAGCATTAAAAAATAATAAATAGTAATTAAATTTTTATACGGAGTTTTTATGGATAAGTACAACAATAGAGAAACGATAAAGAACACAACATTTTGGTCAACTTTCTTTGATAC
>CAYUNC010000011.1:21067-24421 GCA_964445915.1 uncultured Arcobacter sp. | reverse complement strand
TCATCATGCTCATGCCCTACTATTACAGTTTTTACAGGTAAATTAGCAATCTTAGACATCTGTGCATATGATTGTTTTGCAAACTCATAAGATGGTCCACTATCAAATACTATAAAACTATTTTTAGCTTTTATGTAACATGAATTTACCATATTACCACCATTTACTTTAGTAGCAGGCTCTAAAGCACCAAAGAAACACCATACATTTTCAGATACTTTTTTAGGTTTTAAATTATAATTAAATCCAAAAAGATTTATTACAACTAATAGAATTAAAATTAATTTTTTCATATTTGTCCTTTATATATAAACATTAGTACTCTTTTATTTATATCTATTTACTAAACATATCTAAATAAACAGCAGTTGCCCAACTCTTAATAGACTGTGCATCAGTCAATCCAGATTTACCTTGCCAATTCTCACTACTTAAAGTATTGTCAAATCTAAATCGTCCACTTTTTTCAACATAAGCATATTGAGAATAGATATATATTGCTCTATATGGTTTTATACTAACAGCAGAAAAACAAGTAGTTGTTGGTGATTCCCATTTTGGTGCTGGTGTTTTATTTACTTTAGAGGCTACTAGTTTTGCTACAAATTGCCCTTCTGAGTATGAAGTATTACCTGACTTTGAAAATCCCATAGGTCTAGCATCTCCACTTATAAATATATCTTTTTCACCAATAGCTTCATAAGTTTTAAAGTCTATATTTCCTTCTAGTTTGTTATGCTGAGTATCTTTTGCAATACCTACAGTTTCTAATATCTTTGCACCTCTAACATGTGGATAAAAAGATGCATCTTCAAATTTATATTCATCCATTTCTGTTTCTACTACTTTGTTATCTAAATCAATATTTTCTATTTTTGCATTTGGATGATATTCTAAGTAACCTTTATAAAGCTTATCAAATGCACTTTGGAAACCTTTCTTTTTAATAGTAATAGCATTATTTTCATCTAACAATATAACTTTAGCTTTTAACTTTTTCATCTTAAAATAATCAGCAATTAAACAAGCTCTTTCATAAGGAGCAGGTAAACATCTATAGTTTCCTTTAGGAACTGTTAATATAAAGTTACCACCCTTGAAGTTTAGAACCTTATTTCTAAGTGTCATATGCTCACTTCCAGGTTTAAATCCAGCTGGATATTCTTGTCTTAATCTAGTTTCTAAAGCAATATCAGAAGTCCAAGCAGAATAATCATAATCAATACCAGGAGCAAAAACTATAAAATCATAAGCAATATCACCATTACTTGTATGGAGAACTTTATTTTTTTTATCAAGCCCAGTTGCTGCAGCATTAAAAAATAAATAGTCATTTTCTCTTGCAGCTTGTAAATAATCGTGTGTTAGAAATTCTAAATCAACCTCATCAACAACCCATAGATTACTTACAGGACAAGAAACAAAATGGTCTCTTTGTTCTACTAAGACAACATCACAATTAGGAGCAAATATCTTTGTATATTTTGCAACAGAAAGTCCAGACCAACCACCACCAACTACAATAACTCTTTGATTTTTAGTATCTGGAATTGGTGCTTTATCAAATTTCACGGATTTTGTTTTAGTACTTGCATATCCATTTACAGTAGTTGCTGCTACAGTTACACCTGAAAGTTTTAAAATATCTCTTCTTGAAATAGCCATTAAATACACCTCTTTATTTTATATCTTTATAGCTTTTAAATTGTATTTTTCTATAAATTTATTTTAAATATCCAATATAAATATTTAAAATAAACTTACTGTATTTACTTGATAATCTTAAATCAACTGTTGTTGATTTAAGATATACTTTTTTTATTCTATTGTTTCGTTTACAGTATCTACAAATGCTTTTTGAGCATCTTTTAATACTTTCTTAGAAGGTGCATCTTTGATATCTAAAGAACTAATCCAGTTATAAACTGATGGAAATGCCATATGAACATCTTTAGAACCTTTTAGTTTATACATATAAAATGTACATGGTGCAAATGCTCCAGCTTCAGGATGAGTTTTTGCTACTTCAAAAATAACTGGTATTTTACAAATTGAATATGCATCAAAGAAATCATATTTAGCTTGTTCTTCTTTTGAGAATGCTTCTTTTAATTTATTAAAACCAGCAATTACAAAACCAACTGTTTCAAGTGAACCTTCAATCTCTTCTTGAAAACCTTCTAGCTCATCTTCAATCTCTTTTGGTTCTACATCCATCTCCCATTTAAACTTAGTTACAAGCTCACCTTCTGGCTTTAATACTTTATAAGAAGTCTTTTCAAACTTACCATTTGGTAAAGCTTTTTTAAGTGTAGCTCTTACAACTCTACTTAGTTCAACTAAATCTTTATCAGTTTTAGAAATCCCAGTAAGTTTAGACATACCATCTAAAGATATAGATGAAATAGAGATATTATTTGAACCTTTGTTTGTATATATTGACATACTAAGAGGTGAAATAAGCGCTGCTTTTGGGCTTGTTTTTATTAACTTTGAAGCTAAATCTTCTTTATGTAAAACTATAAGATGATAAAGTTTATGATTTGTTACTTTATACTTTGAATCAAAAGCTCTATTCATATTATTGTTAGTAGTTATATAAAAACCTGCGTCTTTAAAACTCTTTTCAATTGATTCTGCTGTGATTTTACCACTTGAATTATCTGCTGTATATATTTGAATATCTTGTGCAGCATTTGCTACAATTCCTGTTGCTAACAATAGTGTTGCAACTAAACCTTTAATTATTGATTTCATTTTCTTTCCTTTTTTATCTGAAATTAACTACTTATCTAATAGATAAATAATATCACTCTTATGGATATTTCCATTACTAATAACTTTAGCAAAAACACCCCTATGTTCTTTTAAAAGTTCTGGTAACCGTTTATTAACCTTTGCCAGACTTTTACATAAAGTACAATGTTGTGTTATCTCTAAAGTTACATCACCGATTATTATTTGAGTACCCTCTTTTAATTGGTATGGGTTATAATCAATTAGTATATTTTCACCTAATTGTCCATAATTCATATCAATATCATTTTGTGTAGATAAATTATAACTAGCTGTTGATGTAATTAAAACTGACCTTTGAATATTATGACCATAAAACTTATCACTCTTTACGCCATTTTCATCTAAGTCAATATTAGTTTTATTAGTTCTGTTTAACTCATCTTTAACAGAGATAAACAGTTCTAAAATTTTTCCAACTTCTTTTTTTTGCATTTTGTTACTATCAAAGAATAGAGCTTAAACTCTACTCTTTTTCCTCATCTTCATCATCATCTTCGTCTTCATCATCTTCATCATCGTCACCTTCATACATCTCTAGCTCTTCATAAGCTCTAA
>CAYUNC010000011.1:0-20967 GCA_964445915.1 uncultured Arcobacter sp. | reverse complement strand
TCATCATCTTCATCATCGTCACCTTCATACATCTCTAGCTCTTCATAAGCTCTAAATACATTTCCTGGACTAAGTAGATAATATAGATCTTTATTTCTAAATTCTTCAAGAGTAACATGTTTTGTAATATCATCAGGGTCTATCTCTTCTTCAATACCTGCTAATACTCTATCTTTAATATAAGTAAAATACTGTACTGCTTCATCTGCACCTGTGTTATCAGTAATAAATCCATGTCCTGGAACTAAATGATTCCAATCTCTAGCTTTAATTGCTTTAAGTGCATTAAGTTGACCAATAATCAAACCATCTCTATTTGAAGTAATTCTTCCGTTCATTACAACATCACCAACTAAAACAACTTTGTCTTCTGGTAAATATAAGAACCAATCATCTTCAGAATGGGCATATCCAACTCTAACATATTCCATGTTGATACCAGAAAGTTTAAACTTAGTAGTATGTTCAAAAGCTTTATCAACTTTTACTAACTTAGTTTTTCTAATAGCATCTTGGTATAAAGCTTTAATCATTCTAGTTTGCATACCAGGGTATTTTACACCTTCGATTTCTCTTGGTCCATAGTAATTTACATTAATAGATTCAGGTCCTATAATTTCAGCACCATGAACTTCTTTATAATAATTGTTACCTAACCAATGATCATCATGCTCATGACTAACAACTACATTAGATACAGGCATATCTTTGATCTTCTTCATTTGAGCATAAGCTTGTTCAGCAAACTTATATGAAGGACCACTATCCCATGCTATCCATGCAGTGTCACCTTTAATATAACAACTATTAGACATATCTCCAGCATTATGCTGTGTAGGCATCTCCATAGCTCCAAAAAAACACCATACTCTATCACTAACTTGTACAGGTTTTAGATTATAATTCCAATCTGGACCTTCACCGTCTCTAGATGGTACCCATTCATTAAGAATAAAGTTTCCATCTACATCAAGTTTATGAGGCTTTTGAACTGTTACTGATTTATTAAAGATAAATGGCATTGATAATACAAATACCACTATCGCTAATACTATACTTAATTTAATTTTCATAAGTATCCTTATTTAATTTTTTTCTTACCTGTTTGTGTTTTACCGTTGTTATCAGTAGTAGTAAACGCAAGTTTATCACCTTTTTTAGCACCAGTAAAGTTAAACTTAATTAATGGGTTTTCTGACATAAAACCACTCATATCTGCTTCAAATACTGTCTTTTTATTAACAGTAGCTACAATTCTCTTGATATAATCAGGTTTTAAACCTTTTTTCTCTGCTTCTTCTTTATCTGCCATTAAGCTTGTAAACATTGCTTTAACTTTAATAGTACCTTTTTTCTCTTTTGCTTTAATTTTAAATTTCTTAGCCATTTTTTGTCCTTTTATATTTTATTTATTTGTTTATTTGTTTTTCTTCTTGTCCGTGTGAAAGGTTAAATCAACCTCCACAACCACCAATAGATACATCGATCTCTTTTGATGTAGTTAATAACTGACCATCTTTTGTTTTAGCTACGATTGTAACTACAGCAGTTTGTCTCATTTTAATTCTAAAAGAGTAATCTACTTTTTGACCTGCAGGTACTGAGAATGCAACTGTAGCTGCTCTTGGATTTGCATCTTGGAAAAGTGCAATTGTTTCAATATCAAGTTTACTTGAAAGAGTAATAGGAATTGACCCACCATTTTCAGCAAGCTTTGGAGCTTTAAACTTAATTTTATCAGTTTGCTTTAATCCACCAGAACCAAACATCTCTTTGATTGCATCAGCAGATTTCTCTGCTTCCCATGCTTTTGGTTTAGTTGCTCTAAAATCTGTTGCACTTAAATTTAATGGTGCGAATGCTGCTACTGCAAATACTGCTGTACCTACTTCTAAAAATTTTCTTCTATTCATTTTGTTTTCCTTTTATTTTATTTAATTTGTTAATGTTTTGGTTTACTTAAATCAATCATATACTCTACAATTAACTTAACATCTGATGGTAATAAATCTTCATTTCCACCTTTTGCAGGCATACCACCTACACCATTGATAGAGTTATAAAGAATTTTATCAAAACCTTTTTCTCTAACATCTACCCATGCATCTACATCTCCAACAGCAGGTGCACCCATAGCATCAGTTGCATGACAAACTTTACAAGATTCGTTATACATCTTCTCACCTTTAGTAACAGTTTTGTCTTCTACTTCAGGTGGTAAATCTCTTTCATTTGCGTATGGAGGTACTACATCTGACATTTCATACTTAATTCTTACTACACCAGCTTCTGTTTTACCATCTATTCCACCAGGGTCTTTACAATCTGTCATACATCTTGTACCAGAACCAATATTCTTAGCACGGTTGGCAAAGAATGCTCTTAAATTCTCTTGAGCATCAGGACCATCAATATTTGGATAGAAACCATCTCTATTTGCTAAAACTACTTTTGATAATTTTTCAGCATCTAAAACATACTCATCATCCATCTCTACACCATCAATAGTAATACCATTTTGTGCTAATAAATAAGCAGTAATAGCATATGTTTCACTATTTGATAAACTCTTTGGTGTTGCATATGGCATAGCATCTCTAATATATGTAAATAAAGTAGTAGCTACTGGCCAATATGTACCAACAGTTCTTTTTGGTGCATCAACATTTCCATAAACTCTTTGATTTTTAAGAGTTATTACTATTCCATTTTCATCTTTAGATTGATTACCACCAGCTAGTTGTGGGTAACCATTTCCACCACCACCAAAGTCACCATGACATGATGCACATTGTGCTTCGTAAAGTTCATCACCATCTTCAACTGATCCAGAACCTGCTGGTAAACCTGTACCATCTGGTAATGCATCTATATCCCATGCTTTAATTTCATTTGCTGTTGCTTCTCGTCCAAAACTAACACCTTTAGTGCTTTGTTCGTTATAACGATATGCAGTTTCTACTCCATTTGCTCTTGTATAAGTAACACCACCATCTATAGCAGTCTTATTTTTAATACTATAATTTCCACTTGTTCCTGCTGTAGTACCAGCACAACCAGATAGGAAAAGAGCAGTAACTGCAAACATTGAAGTTCCAATTAATATTGATTTATGATCTAATTTGAACATTTGTAACTCCTCCTTTGGCATCAACTGCCCATGTATGTATTGCATTTCTATGATAAACACCCTCTACACCAACTACTGCTTTTTCTTGATTAACAGTAGGTTGAACATTATCAGAGTCATCATAAGAACGACTTTGTAATAATAAAGGTTTACCTTCATATCTGTACATATAAGAGAATCTTGTCCAACATTTAGGAAGAACTAATCCTTTAAGAGATGCCTCTACAAAGTTCTTACCACCGTCAAAACTTATATCTACACCTTTAACAGTTCCGTGTCCAGACCATGCTAAACCTTTAATTTCCACTAAATCACCAACTTTAAGGTCATTCCATGGAACTTCAGGACATGGTGAAGTAATAATAGAATTTGTTTCAAGTGCATAGAAATGCTGAATAGCTTTTCCACTTGCAGTTAAAGCTGTATACTTAGAAGTTTCCTCTTTTGCATACCATGGCTTATCACCAAACTCTAATCTTTTTAACCATTTAACACATAAGTTAGCTTCCCAACCCGGAGCCATTAAACGAACTGGATAACCCTGCTCATCTCTAAGTGCTTCACCATTTTGTGCATAAACTAGCATACAATCGTCAAGTACTTTTTCAATAGGTAATGTTCTACTCATCTCAGAACCATCACTACCTTCAGCAAGCATCCACTTAGCTGTTGGCTTAAGTCCAAGTTCATTAATAATAGTACTTAGACGAACACCTGTCCACTCAGAACAACTCATCATACCTCTAGCAAATTGTAAAGAACCAAACTGTGGACCTTTCCATTCTGCAGCACCATTTGATGGACACTCTAAGAATAAAGTTTTTGTTTCACTTGGATATCTTTTAAGTTGCTCTAATGTAAGTACAATAGTTTTCTCAACAAGACCGTGAATCATAAGTCTAAACTTATTTGGATCAACATGTGCTACACCATTATGCGTACGAGTAAAATGTAATCCACTTGGAGTGATAATACCTTGTTGCTCATGTAGTGGCGTCATAGAAATAGCAGCATGCATATCTCCAGCTGATGACATTAATGCTGATGTTCTTCTAACTACATTATGTTCATACTTTGATGGTAGACCATAAGGATTGTAGTTACACTCATCTCCTAAACTTGTCCCCCATTTAGTGTGATGCATAATATTTTCATCATCTGCAAGCATAGTAGATGGTGCTATAATACTAGCAGCAGCTACAGCACTTACAGATGCTGATTTCTTAAAAAAATCTCTTCTGCTAGCAGATGTCAATTTTTCACTTTGTAATTTACCCATATCTTCTCCTTTTGTTAAGATGGTTGTGCTATCTCTTCAATAACATCTTCTTTTAATTCAATTAAAAGTTCTTTTCTTTTAAGGGCTAGAGCTTTTAAAATCTCTTCCCCAACTTCTTCTCTGTCTTGCCAACTTGATTCCTCAAGAATATTAAATAGCTTTTTAAAATAATTATAGTGACTATCACTGCTAGTAACTTTAAAAAAATAGAATTGAAAATAACCAATATCATTAATACTATTGATTGCTATTTTTTTACCGTAACTATTGGGATACACCTCCTTATTTATCCAATTTACAAAAAAATCAGATTCTTTAAACCAATTATACAAATGTAAATCAGTTATTTTTAAAAGATTATAAGTTTTAGATTGTTCTTCATCTAATTCTAAATTATAAATAGTTTCATCTAATTTGAAAGTATCTGTAACCTCATCGTAAATAACTAATTCAAAACTTACTTGCATATTCTAAATCCTCTATACTATTATGCTTTACCAGCAAGCATACCGTACATAGTCATTGGTTTTAAAGCATACACTTTCATTAACCAATGTACCCATCTTTCAACTGTTGGGTCCAAAGGAAATGAAGGTGTAGGTTTAACAGTCCAATCAAACTCAGCTAACATAACTGTACCAATATCTGTAATTAATGGACAAACTGTATAGCCAGCATATTTAGCAGTAAGTTTTCTACCTTCCATTAATGAGATAAGATTATCTACAAGAACTTTATATTGTTTTCTAACACTTCCACCAGTTTTACCCATAGGAACTTGAGCAATATCACCTATTGCAAATATATTCTTAAATTTAATATGTTGAAGTGTTTCTTTATTTACTGGTACCCAACCTGCAGCTGAACCAATATCTGATTCACCTATCTCTCTAGGAGCGATTTGTGGTGGAGTAATATGTAAGAAGTCATAAGGAACTCTTAGCTTTTCATGCTTTGGAATTACTTCAAAATCTTTCATCATAGGATCCCAAGGACCTTTTTCTTGCCATTTAGAATCAAATACAGCAATTTTCTTTTCTACATCTACTTCAATTAGGTTATGTCTATAATGCCATTGGAAACCTTCTCTTTTAAATTGCTCTACAATAGCATCGTGATATTCAGGAACACCAAACATCTTTCCACCATTTGGATAAAATACAAGTTCAGCATTTTCTCTTGCACCCTCTTCTTTTAATCTAGCATTTGTAAGATACATAATTTTCTTTGGTGCACCACCACATTTAATTGGTGTATTTGTATCTGTAAAAAGGAATTTAGTCTTCTTACCACCTTTTGCTTGAGCAATATACTTTTGCATTTGCTCCCAAGTTTTTGTAGCACCTTCAGCAGTATATATAGAACATACACCTTTATCACCTAAAGCTTTTAAAAGTTTTTTATTATCACCTATTGAATAAGCACGACCTGCTTCTTCTAAACCTTTGATTCTTTCAAAATCAAGTTGTAAACCACAAGCAACAATTAAATAATCATAAGAAACTATTTGACCTTTTGCAGTTGTTAGTTGATTCTTCATAGGATTAAAAGCTATTGCTCTATCTTCAATAACTTTAACGCCATCTGGTATAAAATCATCTCTATTATAAGTTATATCATCCTCGTCCCAAAGACCAGCACCAACTAATGTTTGTCCTGGCTGATAAGATGTAGATAATTTTTGTGGTTCTATAATTGTAACATCAGGACTATCTAAATTTAAAGTTAGTCTTGCTGCTGTTGATATACCAGCAAGTCCTCCTCCTACAATTACTATTTTCCCTTTTGCTTTAGAAGAGATTATTTGCTCTTCTGTTGCAGCTTGTACAGTTGTAACTCCACCAACTAATGAAGCTGCTGAGATACCTGCTAACTTTAAGACATCTCTTCTACTTATACCTTTTGTAGATAAATCTTTATCCATCTGCTCTAACATATTATCAATATATTTTTTATCCATAATTATCCTTCTCCTTACTTGATGCTATTAACATATTTGGCAACAGAATCAATCTCTTCCCAAGATAAGTCAGCTGTTACACTTCTCATTAAAGCACCATAACCATATTTATTAAGTGGTTGATAGTTTTTACTCTTAACACCACCTCTATAGTCTTTTAATTCTTGTGCAATTTGCGATGCACTAATTCCTGAAATCTTAGAATATGTAATTCTTGAAGATCCCGTAAAAGTAGTTTCTTGACCATTCACACCATGACAACTCGCACATTGTCTTTCATAAATTACTTTACCATTTGCTGGTAATAATAAACCACTTTTATATACTGATGCACTATCAGATGCTACTAAAGAAACACCAGCTAATAACACAGAAAACATAATTTTTTTCATATTTAAACCTCTCGATTGTTTTATAAGTTAATAATAATTGTACACTTGCTCAACTTTAGAAAAACTTAATTTACTATTATTTTTCCTTATACTATTTATAAAGTATTCATAAGATATATTTATAATAAACTTCTAATTATAATAAGCTACTCTTATAGACTATTATAACTATAAGTTTTATCACTTATAAATTATTATAACTAGAAGTTTATTTTTCTTTAGATATAATTTAATATAAATTAATAAATATAGGTATATAAAATGAACAATATAGTAATTAAACAGTGTGAACCAGTAGAAGATATTCAGAAAATTGCTAAAGAGATATTTGGTATTGATTTAAGTATCTCTGGAGGTTGGGGATATGATGAGAATAGTGCTACAGTAATAGATAAACTAGAGATGCCTATGGATCAGTTTACTAACATATTTGCGACAATTAGAGCAAATATTGAGATGAATATTACTTTAGATGATGAGAATAGATATAGTGCAATCAATATAACTCTTATTGATAGTAAAGAAACTAAAATAAATAACAAGACTTATACTGTAGTTAGTTTTAAAATTACAGCGATAAATGAGCTACTTTATAAAGACTTTATTAAAGAATATAAAGAAGGTTATGGTAAAAAAGAGTTTGATTTAGCTGAACATTTTAAAAAAAGAGAAGAAAATACAATAGTTAGAAATATAGATTATTGGTTTTTAGGATTACAATGATGCTATTTATATTTTCCGTTAAGTGAATCTTCTAGCATCTTATTAATTTCACCATTTGCATGAAACTTTTTTAGACTCTTATTAAAGTCATCTATAATTTTTTGACCATCTTTTGTCTTTTTAGAAACTAAGAAGTACAATGGATTTGTAATAGTTGATTTTGAATAAATCGCTAGCTTACTACTCTCTTCTTTAGTAAAACTACTATTAATTAAAGACTTTGCTACACTATTTGCACATAAAAATATATCAATACTTTTTCTTTTTATAAGACGATTTAGACCTTCAATATCACTATTTACTGTTGTTACTTTTAACTCTTTATATTCAATCATATTATCAATATCTTGTCCATATGAATATCCTCTAGTAATAGCAATTTTATATTTTTTTAGGTCTGATAGTTTATCAAACTTTATATTTTCACCTTTTTTATATACTAATATATCTTGTGTTGAGAATATAGCATCTGAAAAATAGAAATCTTTCTTTCTTTCATCTTTCATAAACCATACAGCTGTTGCATCTGCTACTTTACCTCTAGCAGCCAATTTATAAGCACGGTTCCATGAGTAATAGCTTACTTTAGGATTATATCCAGTATCTTTTAGTACTTTTGTTACTATATCAATAGCAACTCCATTTTTCTTTAAATCTTTTCCAACCCAAGGATTCCATTCCCCTGTTGTTATTATAATATCTTGTGAAAATAGTGAGCTTATAGTTAATGATAAAATTAGTATTATTTTATTCAATAGATGTCCTTCTTGTTAAATTATTTGGAAGTATAACATAATTTTTATTTATATTTATTTTTTGTAGATTAAGGCTTTTTCTAAATCATAAAGCTCATATCTTATATATTTAAAGTTTTCGCTATCTTCTACAGATAACAGTTTAGCAAGTTCTTCAAGTACTCTTGAACTCTCTTGAGCTCTTTTAAAGTTAGCTATTAATATTGATGATAAGTTTTCTCTTGATTGTTCACTTGATGTAGATACTTTAAGAACATCATTTTTTATATCACGACTTTCTAATAAATCAGTATTGTTATTAAGTCTTGATAGATGTCTTAAGTTTTTGAGTTTTGATGAAGTTTCTTTATCATCATAGATATATCTAAATATATCTTCTACAACTCTGATACCTTCTCTAAGTCTATTTAGATTGGCATCAAGAAGTCGTAGATGTTTTTTAGTCATCGCTATTATTAAATGCTGCTAAAATTTGAAGTAATGATATAAATAAATTTAAGAAGTCAAGATAAAGTCTAATTGCAGCTTCAATTGGAGTAGCAATATTACCTTTAATAATTTGCTGAGTATCATAAAGAATGAATGCACTAAATACTAAAGCTCCAACCATTGCAATACCAAGTTGTAAAAAAGATGACTGAATAAAGATATTACTAACAGAACCAACTATTAAAATAATAAGAGAGATCATTAACATCTTACCCATACCACTAAAATCTCTTTTAGTTGTCATAGCAAACATTGAAATCCCACCAAATGCAACTGAAGTCATCAAGAAAGCTTGAGCAACAATAGAAGCACCACCTGGCATATTGAATACACTACTTAATAAAGGAGTAAGTGTAAGACCACTTAAAAAAGTAAATCCAAATAATGCAATTAAATTTAATCCTGGCTTATCTTTAACAGCATAAATCCCAAAAAGAAATACAAACTCAAGTATAACTAAACCCCAGTACCAACTAGAAATAGTACTAACCATATCTAGTCCTATATAAGCACCAGCAGTTGCAGCTAGCAATGAACTAGCGAATAATTGGTAAGTTGACTTTAAAAAAGCCATTAAGCCTTCTCTTGTCTCTACACTGTGTGATGAAGTATATACCTCTTCTTGAGGTGCTGAATTTCCCTCTTTATTATTTGATAAATAATCTCTATTATACATATTTTATTTTCCTTTTTATAATTTAGAATGTGATTTTATACTTATTTTCTTAAATATATCTTTAAATTGTTAAATTAACTTTGTATATTTAAAAAACAACCCTCTTGACATAAGTATTCTCAAAGGTGTTTTGGGTATAATCCCTATTCAAAATTTTATGAAAGGAGTTCTGTATAATGCCAAAGATGAAGTCTAACAGTGGTGCACTAAAAAGATTTAAAGTTAAGAAAAATGGTTCTATTAAAAGAGGAAGTGCTTTTAGAAGCCATATTTTAACTAAAAAGTCTCAAGAGAGAAAAGTAAGTCTTAGAGGACCACAAACTGTAAGTTCTTGTGATAAAACACGAGTAAAAAGAATGTTAGGAAAAGCTTAATAGCTATCCAAATTTGTCCCTCCGTTTAATTACGGACAAGATTAGTATAACTAATACTAACACCTACAATATATTAAATATTTACGGTAAAGAAAGGAAATAATATGCCAAGAGTAAAAACTGGTACAACAAGAAGAGCGAGACACAAAAAAATCCTTAAAATGGCTAAGGGTTTCTACAGTGGTCGTAGAAAACATTTTAGAAAAGCAAAAGAAGCAGTAGAACATGCTTTAGTATATGCTTACAGAGATAGAAGACAAAAGAAAAGAGAGTTTAGAAAACTTTGGATTATCAGAATTAATGCTGCATGTAGATTAAATAACTTAAGTTATTCAAGATTTATGAATGGTCTTAAAAAAGCTGAAATCACTTTAGATAGAAAGATTTTAGCTGATATGGCTATGAATGATTCTGCATCATTTAATAGTTTAGTTGAAAGTGCTAAAAAAGCTTTAGCGTAAGCTTCAACTAAAACGATAAAAAAGGTTGGTCATATTTGGCTAACCTTTTTTTATACCTAATAATTATAGTTTAAATAACAAATCTTATATATTAAAATATATGTGTGATATAATATCTATAAAGATATTTTAATATATAAGATTACAGAAGGAATAAAAATGAATCATTTTGCAAAAAGAATTATCCCCTGCCTAGATGTAGATAATGGAAGAGTAGTAAAAGGGGTAAATTTTGTAGGACTTCGTGATGCTGGTGATCCTGTAGAGGTAGCTAAAAGATACAATCAAGAAGGTGCTGATGAGATTACCTTTTTAGATATTGGAGCTGCTTATGAGGGTCGTGATACAATTGTAGATGTGGTTGCAAAAGTTGCTAAAGAAGTTTTTATTCCACTTACTGTTGGTGGTGGAATTAGAAAACTTGATGATATATATAATTTACTAAATGTAGGTTGTGATAAAGTAAGTATAAATAGTAGTGCAGTAGTTCGTCCTGAATTTATAAATGAAGCTTCAAGAAGATTTGGTTCACAATGTATTGTTGTAGCTATTGATGTAAAAAAAGTTGCTGATGGTTCTTATCATGTCTTTGTAAAAGGTGGACGAGAAGATACTGGGCTAGATGCTTTAGAGTGGGCAAAAGAAGTTTATAGTAGAGGTGCTGGAGAGATACTTTTAACTTCTATGGATGCTGATGGAACAAAAGCTGGATTTGAAACAAATATTACTGGTATGATTAGTAAAGCTATAGATATTCCAGTTATTGCATCTGGTGGTGCTGGGACTATGGAGCATATTAAAGAGGCATTTGATTGTGGTGCTGAAGCTGCATTAGCTGCTTCAATATTTCACTTTAAAGAGATAGATATTATGGACTTAAAAAGATATTTAGCTTCAAATAATATCCCTGTAAGACTTTAGGAGATTGTATGATAATTTGTGCTGGTAGAAATGAGACATTCCCTTTCGCAACTCCTATGGGTGTTGGACTTATTGAAAGTGCTATAAATCTTACAAGATTATGTTTATTTGATAAGCCAGATTATTTAGTTTTTGTTGGTAGTGCTGGTAGCTATGGAGAGCATAATATCTTTGATATTGTAGAGAGTTCTAGTGCTTCAAATATTGAAATAGGTTTCTTTTCAGACGATTGTTATACTCCACTTGACAATGTATTAAAATCAGATAATAAACTTCTATTAAATCAAACTATTGTAAATAGTTCAAATTATATCACTACAAATCAAAAATTATCAAAAGGATTTAAAGAGTATGGAATTGGAATTGAAAATATGGAATTCTATTCTTTACTACAAGTTGCTAAAGAATTTGATATAGATATTGCTGGCGTATTTGTAGTTACAAACTTTACAAATAAAGATGCACATAAAGACTTTATACAAAATCATAAAGAAGCGATGGATAAGTTAGTTGCCCATTTAGAAACAAAAAAGCTAATTGTTCCACGGGGAACAATTAGCTAATTTTCATTATATTTATTAATATATATTAAGTGAAATAAAGTAATAAAAAGATTCCAAATACAATTCTATAAATACCAAAAGCTACAAAAGTAAATCTTTCCAAGAACTTAAGAAAAAGTTTAATTGTAAGATATGCTACAAAAAAAGCAACAACAAAACCAACTCCAAGAACTAATAAATTTGCATCTGTAAAATCTTGATAATGCTTTAATAAATCATATCCAGTTGTAGCACACATTACAGGAAAAGCTAAAAGAAAACTAAATTCTGCACTTGCTTTTCTATTAAGACCAACTAACATAGCACCAATAATTGTACTACCTGCTCTACTTGTTCCTGGAATTAAAGCAAAAATTTGGGCAAGTCCTATATACAAAGATTGCTTATAAGTTATCTTCTCAATATCATCAATATGCTCATCAGTTTCTTTATAAAACTTCTCTACAATTAAAAAGACAATCCCTCCAATGATAAACATAATAGCAACAATCTTTAGGTCAAACATAGCCTTAATCTGATTAGCAAATACAAAACCAACAGCACCAATAGGTATAAATGCCAAAGTAATTTTCTTCCAAAGTTCTATTTTACTTGGATGAAATTTATCTTTATAATTTAATATTACAGCTAATATTGCAGCAAATTGGATGATAACTTCATAAGCTTTTGTTACATTTGTTTGGTCAATGTTCAAAAATTTAGATGCAACAATTAGATGTCCTGTAGAACTTATAGGCAAGAACTCTGTAAAACCTTCTATGATACCTAGCAGTATTGATTCAAATATTCCCATTAAAAATGATGTCCTTTACATTGTGATTTATACTTTCCCTTTGTAGCTTTAGCAAAAATATTCAATTTTACATTATATTTTCTTGCTATCTTTTCTATTTGTTTATAGTTTCTTTTATCAAATGTGAATAGTATTTCATACTCTTCTCCACTACATCCAACATCTTCTGATATATCTTTTTTGAACTCAAAACCAATCTTATTTATCTTACTCAATCTCTCTAGTTCAAAAAATAAGCCATCAGATATATCTAAGGCACTATTTATATATGGAGCTATTTTATAGAAAAATTTAGCATTTAATTTTGGAGTTATAAACTTTGAGTCTTTATCAATCTCTTTATCTAGCAATAAAGAATCTAAATCTTCTTTACAACTTCCAAGAGTCCCTGTATAGCAAACTAAATCATTCTTTTTAGTGCCAGTTCTGTATATAGGATTAGATGTTTGGCTTATAATTGTAACAGAAATATGAAGTTTATCATTTGATATTGTATCACCACCAATAATCTTAATATTGTATTGTTTAGCTACTTTTTTAAAGCCTCTTGATAACTCTTTTAAATCTTTTTTAGTAAAGCTAGAAGGGATTGCTACAGTAAGTAGGGCATATTTAGCAACTGCATTCATAACTATTGCATCACTAATATTTACAAGCATAGCCTTAGAAGCAATTTGTTCTAAACTAAACCATTTTCTTTTAAAATGAACATCTTCAAAAAATGCATCAACACTATAAACTAAATCACCAATAACAACTCCATCATCACCAATAAATTTCTTATTTTTGAATTGTTTTATGAAATAATTTTCTTTATTCATCGTATCAAGTTCTATAAAGTATCTAAAATCTTTTTTACAACTAAAGCTGGATTTGAAGCTTTATAAATAGGACGACCAACAACTATAAAATCAACTAGTTCTTTTTTAGCTAAACTTATATCTGCAACTCTTTTTTGATCCCCAGCATCTTCACCAAAAGGTCTAATACCAGGAGTAAGTGTAATAAAATCTAAATTTGTATTTTCTTTTATAGCTTTACTTTCAAAAGCTGAACAAACAACTCCATCAAGACCAGCTTCACTAGTATCTTTTGCAAACTGTGTAGCTTTGGTATCTATATCTTTTCCGTATATATCTTTAAAATCATTGTTTTCAAAGCTTGTAAGAGCTGTAACAGCTAAAACCAATGGTCTATCAGGGATATTATCGATTCTATCCATAACAGTCCTCATAGCCACTTTACCAGCTGATGCATGAACATTAAACATATCAACACCTAGTTTAGCAATCTCTTCACTTGCATCTGCCATAGTATTTGGTATATCGTATAGTTTTAAATCTAAGAAAATTTTAAAATCAGGATTGATAGCTTTTAAATCATTTAAAAACTCTTTGCCATCTCTGATATATGCTCTAAAACCAACTTTTAGCCATACATCAAACTCTTTAATCTCTTTTGCTAAAGCTAAGTTCTCAACCGCACTAGGAAGATCTAAAGCAACGCAAAGTTTCATCTATTTATTAACCTTATCTAAAAGACCATTTATGAATTTTGGAGCATTATCACTTGCTAATCTTTTACATAATTCAATAGCTTCATTTATTATAATTGGCTTATCAAGTGGAGTGAACATTGTTTCATAAATAGAAAGTCTTAAAATTGCTTTTTCTACTTTTCCAACTTCTGTAATATCTCTCTCTTTTAAATGTGAACTAAGCTCTGCATCTATCTTCTCAAGATTTTCCATAGTTCCGTTAAATAAACCTAATGCAAATTCTCTTTGCTTATTTCTAATTTTTTTATCTTCTAAGATTATATCTGAGTGTTTAGCAATTGTTTCATTACCTAAATCAAAGGCATACAATAGCCCTACAACAGATTCTCTAGCTTGTGTTCTAGTTGCCATATATCTATTTTTCCATCTCTGAATATAAGTCTAACATCTCAATAATAGTAAGCATCGCTTCAGCACCTTTGTTTCCAACTTTACTTCCTGCTCTCTCTATTGCTTGCTCAATTGTATCTGTTGTTAAAACACCATTTGATACAGGCAATCCAAACTCCATAGCAGCACTTGCAATCCCTTTTGTAGCTTCAGCAGATATATAATCAAAATGTGGTGTAGCACCTCTTATAACAGCTCCTACACAACAAACAGCATCATATTTACCAGACTCTAGTGCTTTTTTAAGAGCAAAAGGTATTTCAAAAGCACCAGGTACTAAAATTAGATCTAGTTTCTTAGGATTTCCACCATGTCTTCTAAAAGTATCTTCAGCACCTTCAACTAATCTATCTGTAATAATATGATTAAATCTTCCATTTATAATAGCAACTTTTTCATTACCTTTTAATCTCATTTGTCCTTCAATAACATTCATAAGTATTCCTTTGTTTTATAATTTATTTTTATAATATTTAAGCATTATAGCCTAATACTTCTTGTATAGCAAAAATATCTTTTACCGTCGTTTTTAAATCTTTAATAGTAAGCATATTAGGTCCATCACTTAGTGCAACACTTGGGTCAAAATGCGTTTCAAAAAAGAACCCATCTACACCAACAGCAGCAGCAGCTTTTGCAAGGCTAGGTACTATTGCACTATTTCCACCTGTAGTTGCTCCAGTACTTGGAACTTGTGCTGAATGAGTTGCATCAAATATTACTGGTGCAAACTCTCTCATACCAATTAAGTTCTTCATATCAACTATAAGTGAACCATATCCAAAGATATTTCCTCTTTCACAAAGCCAAACATCATTTTCTTTTGAAACTTTATAATTAACATCATCAATACCACGAGTTTTCAATACTTTTCCAACTGGATGTTTCATAGCATCACTTGCTAAGAACTGACCTTTTTTTATATTTACTTTAGCATTTGTTTTTCCACAAGCTACTAATAGATCAGTTTGTCTACATAAAAAAGCAGGTATTTGTAAAACATCAACAACTTTAGCAACTGAATCTACTTGATATGTTTCATGAACATCTGTAACTAATTTGTATCCAAAAGTATCTTTTACCTCTTGAAGTATCTTTAGCCCTTCATCAAGTCCTGGTCCTCTAAAGCTATCAAGACTTGTCCTATTTGCTTTATCAAAACTTGCTTTAAAATAAAAATTAACTCTTTTATCTTCTTGTAAAAAAGCTAATTCTTCGGCTATTCTCATTATATTATCACGACTTTCTATTACACATGGTCCTGTTAGAAGTATCATTATATATCCTTATTTTTCTTTAGCATTGTTCTTCTTGTTTTCTCAATTCCAGTATATGCATAGTGAAATTCAAAACCATTTTGAGCAATATATTCTATATCATCTTTGGCATTTTCATCACAAGCAAATAAAATCTTATCATCCTCTTTAAGCTCAATATCCCATTTAGGCAATAAAGTATATTCTTTATCTCTTAACAATAAAAGAGGTATTACATTGTTATTTAAAGTATGATTTCTTAATGATTTATGAAATAATTCAAGAGTGACAATTCGCTTATTTTCTAGTGTTGTTATTATCTCTGGTGCTTCTGGTTCATTAATTGTAAGATTGTGAACTAGAGGGTTTGCACCAATTTGTTTGATAAGTTCAACCACAAGATGCTGTCCCCATTCATCATCTTGATGAAATATTTGATTTACTAACTTATCAATAAGAGGGTTTATTAGAGCATTTGATATGTTGTTTATTAAAGTATTTGCAGGTATAAAGATATAATCTATCTTTGCATTATGAAAGATAGAAAAATCATCCATTTCATTTTCTCTTGCTATTGTAATAAGATTTGGATTTAACTTCTTTGATGTTGCAATTATAGATAAATTTACTGTATCATTATCAGTTCCTGCAAGTAATACACTAGCTTCTTTTATACCAGCTTTAATCAAGTTGTCTTTATCATCAGCATCATTAATCATAAACTCTTTTGTATGATACTCTTTTGCACCATATGACAAGGGATGACCACTTGAAGTACTCATATTTGGAACTTGAGTATCTTTAATCTCAATAAATGTTACATCCATTTTATTTTTTTTAAGCATATCATACATATATTTACCAAATCTACCATAACCACAAATAATATATTTACCTTTTGGAAACTCTGTAATAGGTAGATTTAATCCACCTTGTCCGTGAAGCCATCTTTCCAATTTCAATAGATTTGGTGCTTTAATAGCCAATTCCATATGCGAAGAGACAATTTTAAATGGATTCTTAATAATATTTACATCTATATGCATCAAGTTATCTGTATCGTGTTGAGTTGTTGCTTTTACTGCTAAAATTACATTCTTATTTAAAAGTTTAGCAGCTAATGCCACTCTTAAATTTAAGTTTGCATCAGCAAATACAGAGACTACTGCTTTACAATATCTAGATTCAATCCCCGCATCTAAGAATACTTGCGAATTAAATGCATCAGCAACCAATACAGGTACATAAGGGGTATGCCCTTCAAAATGTAGTTCATTGGCTTTTTTCTCATCTTTTTCAATCACTATAACTCTATAGCCTTCTGCTAGAATTCGTTTGATTATCTCATTTGTCGTATGATTGTAGCCTAAAACAATAATATATTTTTCACTAAGTGATGCAACATGCCTTTTAAACTTTCCACGAGAAAGCTCAAGTAAAAAAACTTTATCTTGTAAAATACTAATAAGCGTACCAATACTATAAAACCAACCCAAAACAGTAAGATAAACAGTAAAGCTTACCCATAATCTTTGTGAATATGTAAATTCAAAGGGTGATTCTCCAAAACCAATAGTAGTTGCAGTATATGTTACAAAATAAAAAGCATCAAAAATGCTCATTCTATAAATATCACCATTCTTATCTACTCCATCAATAAGAAGTAAGCCAATCATAGAGATAGAAAAAGTGATAATTAAAACCAAAAATGGTTTTCTCATACGGTAAAGTACGATATTTAATGGACTATGACCTGTCATAATATCTATCTTTTAGATTTTAAAGTATCGCCAATATATAAAATTACAGAAGTTATATTTGCCAACAATGCCCCACCAGATAAAGATAAAATTATACCTACTACTTCTTGATTAACAGTATATGAATACTGGGCAATAGTCCAAATACTAGCAGCTGCTACAAGCTGAATAACAGCCACAAATGATGTCGCAAGTAGAACAGAACCCATTTGAGTTTTATCTCCAAGTTTTAATACTGTTGCTACAATATTAATAACAATAGCTGCAAATAGTTCATATTTACTATGAAAGCTTATATCGCTTGGGTCTCCATAAAAGAAACCAAAGTTTAATGTCATAGCAAGTATGATAAAAAATCCAGCAAGTACCTTGTCAAAATTCATAATTATCCCTTTGTAATAGTTGTTTTTGTAAATTCAATATAATCATCTGGTTGAATAAATAAGATCAAACCATAGATAGCCAATGCTATTCCAAGTGCAATACCAAGTTTTGACAAGAATTCTTTTTTAAGTTTAACATTACTTAAATAACCTACCAAAATGATACCAATAACTAATAATAATATTCCTAATTTCATATTAATATTATAGAGCGATTTGTGTTAAGAATACATTAATCATATATATTATAGAGTACTTTTATATTTAAATTTTAAGGAAAATAATGTTTTATGATAAAGAATTAAAAGCTTTAGACAAAGTAAACAGACTAAGAGTGAGAAATTCTTACAATGAAAACATTGTTGATTTAGCTTCAAATGACTATCTAGGACTAGCCTCAAACAAAAAACAATTTAAAAAAACATATAAGAAAGTATTAAAACAAAAGTACTTTAGTCCTAAGTCTTCTATACTTGTAAACGGCTACAGTAAGATACATAAAAAATTTGAACAACTACTATGTAAACATAATAAATTCCAAGATGGGATTGTTGTAGGTAGTGGTTTTTTGGCAAATATATCACTTATAGAGTCTATGATAAGAACTGGTGATGTATTGTTTATAGATGAACAGTATCATGCAAGTGGTATCTTAGCTTCAAAATTAGTACAAGGTACAGTGATAGTTTTCAAACACAATGATTATAAAGACTTAGAAGCTAAAATAAAAGAACTTAAATCTTACAATCGGATTGTTATAGCAATAGAAGGAATTTATTCTATGGGTGGAGATATTGCCCCTAAACAATTTGAGAAAATAGCAAATAGATATAAAAGTATTTTAATAGTTGATGAAGCACACAGTTCTGGAGTAATAGGTAGCAATCTTTTAGGTTGGTATGAACATCATCATATAAAGCCAAAATCAAATCATATCAAGATGGGTACATTAGGGAAAGCTTATGGTAGCTATGGTGCTTATATCTTAGCATCTGATCATATCATATCATATTTAGAGAATAGGGCGAAGCCAATTATATATAGTACAGCACCATCTTTATTTGATATAGCATTTGCAATGGAAAACCTGAAATATATTATAAAAAATAAGAAAAATATCAAAAAGAATATCAAGCTATATCAAGAGACAATATATAAACATCTAGGTATAAAAACAAAGAGTTTAATAGTACCAATTGTGATTAATAACAATAAAAAAGTTATAGAGATACAAAAGAGTATTTTAGAACAATCTTACATAATAGGTGCAATTAGACAACCAACTGTAAAAAAAGCTATTTTAAGGCTAATATTGAAGCTAGATATTCCTCTAAAAGATATTGAGCAAGTTTGTAGTTTAATCAAAAGATTAATTTAGTTATACTTTTAAATCAAATATTAAAGGTTATTTTATGAAATTAGAAAAATTATATCAACTAAAACATGAACTATGGCTAAAAATTCTTTTCGCCTCATTTGCAATAAAAGATGACAAAATAAAAAGTGAATTATATGAGTTCTCACAGATGCAATTTAGACATTTAAAATGGATGTCAAATGAACTAAAAGAGAAAAATATCGCATACAATTATCACAAAGATGAGATAAGTTATGAGCAAGATTCAAACTTTGATTATTTTCAATTTATTATTGATGAGATACAAGTTGTTATGAGTAACTACGATGAATCAGTTTTAACAGCTCGTATCATTTCTGATGAGTACTATATGATTCAAAGATTAAAATTACTTCTTGAAGATAAACAAAATGACGGAGATATCTCTGCATTTAATAAAGAGCGACTTTATGGAGATAAAGGACTTGACAAAACATCAACAGACGCCTTAACTATCTTCTTGTTTGAAGAAACTTATAAAGAATATGAACTAATATTTATATACTCTTATATGCAAAACTATACGAACAATATTACGCTTTACAATGTGTATCAAGATTTGATTGATGAGTCGCATTATCACTTAAAATGTTTTGGAAATATGTTGTCAAAGATGGGAATACTTGCAATTCCTCGTATGATAATAGAAGAAATTTATAAAGAAACTGATGTTAAAAAGTTTTTATTAGATGGTATAGAAGAGGAAAAATTAGCAAAAGAAGAGTGTATAAAATTAGCTAAAGCTGTAAAAGATGAAGAGCTATCACAATTTTTTAACTTCATAAATTTCCAAGAAAATTATCATATAGAATTGATGTTAAAAGCTGTTAAATTATTATAAAACAAATCCAAAAGTAAGCTTTATAAAAGGCTTACTTATTTTTTCTCTTAGAAGCTTTTGCTAACTTCGCTTTCTTTTTTGCTTTCTTTTTTGCTAATTGTAGATTTGCACCTTTTCTAGCATTTACAACTTGACTATCTTGATCTTTTTGAGAAAATGCAACTTTATTAGCATTTTTATTTTCATTACCTAGTGCAGCAATCTTTTCCGCTTTTATCGTTTTTACACTTGAAGTATTAGCTTTTGCCATAATATTCCTTGATTAATTTTTTGTATTGTATTTAAAAAGTGATAAAAAGTCAATATATATCAATGATACACAAAAGTATGTCAATTTGACATACTTTTAAGATAAATTCAATTTTTATGCTAATCTCTTATTATGAAAACAATAACACAACTAAACAACCACGACAAACCAAGAGAGAAGCTACTCAAAAAAGGTGCTAAATCTTTAAAAGATTATGAACTGGTAGCCATATTACTGGGTACTGGTATCAAAGGCAAAGATGTAATAAAACTATCCAAAGAGATAGTTAAGTTATTTCAAGATGACTTTACCAATTTATCATTGGACAAACTACTTCAAATACACGGACTAGGCGATGCAAAAGCTTCGCAACTAATATCAGCAATAGAACTATCAAAACGATACCTAATAAAAGAAAATAAAAAAATATCAAATGCAAGTGATGTATATGATGAACTAAAAGAATATCGCAACAAACAGCAAGAATATTTCCTATGTATCTATTTAGATGGAGCAAATCATATCTGTCAAACTAGAATCATAACAATAGGCACTCTAAATCAAAGCCTAGTACATCCTAGAGAAGTTTTCGCACCTGCAGTTGAAAATCGTTGTGC
>CAYUNC010000010.1:23364-25686 GCA_964445915.1 uncultured Arcobacter sp. | reverse complement strand
ATGGTTTAACAATATAATTGTTTACACCAGCTTTTAACGCAGTAATAACTTCACCCTTACCACCTTCAGTAGTAATCATAATAATTGGTGTTTTCATATGCTGACCTTCAGCTCTTGTCTTTTGAACAAGCTGTAAACCATTCATATTTGGCATATTCCAATCTGTTAATATAATGTCATATTTATTCTTAGTTAATAAATTCCATGCAAAAACACCATCTTCAGCTTCATCAAAATCTTCTTTTGCTATACCTAGTTGTTGTACAACATTTCCAATAATTCTTCTCATAGTAGAACTGTCATCTACAATTAAAACCTTCATAATATCACCTTACTATTTAAATATATAGGGTATTGTAGCTAAATCTTTTAAATTTATTCTTAATACATAATTTTCCTAATTTTTAATTATATATTAAAAATAGTTTGGATATAATTTTTGTAATAGTTAAATAGAGAGTTAAGATTTATATATTATAGAATAATTTGGAGTTAATATGATAAGAGGTTTATATACAGCAGCATCAGGGATGAATGCACAGCAACATAGGATTGATGTAACATCAAACAATATTGCGAATGTTAATACTACAGCATTTAAACAAGATAGAGCAGAGTTCCAAGACTTAATGTATGAATCATTAAATTATACAGCTGGTGCAACATCAGAATCAACATCTAATCCTACAGGTATAGATGCAGGACTTGGTGTAAGAATAGCAGGTATTCAGAAAAACTTTTTACAAGGAAGTTTAACTCAAACTGGAAATCCTTTAGATATTGCTATCGAGGGGAGAGGTTTTTTTGAAATCACTTTACCTAATGGAGATGTTGGTTATTCTAGAAATGGTGCTTTTAAATTAGATAGTGAAGGTACTTTAGTAAATGGACAAGGTTATCCATTAGCTCAAGGTATTACACTTGAATCTGGAGCAAAAGAGATATCTATTGGTGAAAATGGAACAATATCTTATAAGATAGATGATGAGATTATTCAAGCAGGACCACTGCAAGTATTTACATTTGTAAATCCAGCAGGTTTATCTCCAAAAGGTGATAGTTTATATAGTGTAACAAATACTTCAGGAGAGCCTGTAGAGATTGAAAATACACAAGTAAAAGTTAGACAAGGTATGCTTGAATCTTCAAATGTTAAGCTTGTAAATGAGATGGTTGATTTAATTACAGCTCAAAGAGCTTATGAAGCAAGTTCAAAAGCAATAACAACAACTGATCAGATGTTGACTATTGTAAATCAGTTAAAAAGGTAATAATTTAGTTTAATGGATTTAGAAGAACTAAAAAGAATTCGTAAAGCAAATATAAAAGCTCATAAAGATAAGAAAAAAGCTTACTATCTCAAGAAAAAACTTGAGAAGTCGGCTAATACCCCAAAAAAAGCTGTAAAAGCAACAGAAGCTATAGATTATGAAAAAGAATTATTCTCTGGTAACTTTAAAGACAAAATTCAAGAGATTGCAAAAAAGCAAAAAAAGTATGTAGCTAGTAGAGAAGAGATTATTACTGCTAGAATACAAGAATATAGAGCAAAGAAACAAAAATACTATGAAAACAATAAAGAACAAAGACTAGAATATGATAAAGAGTATAGAGAAAATAAAAAAGAAGATTTAAAAGCATATAGAAAAGAATATTATCAAAAAAATAAAGCAAAAATCTTAGAAAAACAAAAAGAGTCAAGAGCAGAAAAGATAAAAAACAAAAAGGTTGTAGATGGCATCTGATTTATCCGAACTGATACAAACTGGTTTAAGTACTACTTTAGAATCTTTACTTGCAAAGAATACAAAATTAACTAATACCGGAAAAACTAATCCTAATAATTTAAGTGGTGAATGTGTTCATATTGAGAGTATATTAACTTTTAATGAACTTACAACAACAGTACAGTTTTTTGTACCTGCTATAACTGCTTCAAATATTTTCCATTGTATGATGGGTGAAGATATTGAGCCAGTAGATACTGTTGATGATGATACTTTAGATGCATTAAATGAAGTAATATCAAATATATCAGGTGGTTTAACTACAGCAATTAATGGTGCTGATTTTGAAGATTTGACAAATGTTCAATTTAAAATTGGTGCAAGTCAAATAATAAATGGTGAAGAGCATGCAACTAGTGAAACACTTTATAGATTTAAATTACTTTTAGAAGAAACAGAGCTTTGTATTTTTATAGATTTTGAAGAAAATATTTTACCTTATATAGAAAAAATAACTACAAGTCCACAAATAGAAATTGAGGTAAAAGAAGAAAAAGAGGCTGAAGAAGAAGCTGAAGAAGAGAAGTCAGAAGAA
>CAYUNC010000010.1:0-23264 GCA_964445915.1 uncultured Arcobacter sp. | reverse complement strand
TCAGAAGAAACTGATGAAGAAAAGCCTAAAGAAGAAAGTGAAGAAAAATCTGAAGAGACTAATGCAGAACCTAGTGAAGATAAAAAAGATACTGATGATAAAAAAGATGGTGATGATGAAGAATCTGAAGAGGAGCCAAAGGGAAAACTTGATGGCATAAAGAACTTTTTTAAAGTAGATGAAAGTTTATCTGAAGAGGAACAAAAGCAAGAAAAATTAAAAAAGATTATCGCTATAGTTAGTGGATTATTTGCTTTTGTTATATTAGTTGGTATTATTATGTTTTTTACTGGTGCTTTTGACCCAGAAGTTATTGAAGAAGTTCCACTTACAAAAGAACAGTTAATAAAAAAAGAAACAACTATAACTATAAAAACACAACCAGTAAAGAAATATATTACATTTACAATGGATCAAATAAATCCAGCAAGAATAAATAAAAGATTAAAATTATTAACAAAATATGAGATAATAGAAGATGATGCACTAGAACTTATAAAAGCAAAAGAGAAAGAGAGATTGTATCAAGAAGCTCAATTAAAATTGGAAAATTTTGCTAAAAATAATAAGGAAGAGTCTTTAAGCAAAGATGGTAAAAATGTATTTGCTCCTGGTAAAATGAATGTAGCAGTAGTAAAACCAGACTCATTACCAATGCAAAAATTTATTCAAATACCAACACTGAATTTAAATAAATATCAACAACTTATTAAGCAATCTAAACAAATAAAAGTAAACTTATCTATTTGTAAAGATTCAGATAGTAGAACATTAGTATTTTTAGGTCCATTTTCAAATAATGCAACACGAGATACTATGCTACAAAGTGTTCCAAAAAACTTGACTAAAGATTTAATAAGATTAAATTTAACAAAAAAAGAGTTTAATGAAAAGTGTAGTTTTTAACTTATAAATTATCTTTCATAAGTTAAAAAATCTTTATCAGTTTGACTAAAAAATTTCCAGTCAATTGGTAAAACATTTACAATTTGCTCTTTCTTTAATGCAGATACTTCCTCATCAAGAACAATCATACTATTACAATCGTTTAGAACTTTTACCATACCTGGACTTCTTTTATCAGATGGACTAAAAAACTCTCCATCAAAATATCCAGGGATTATAGTGATTCGCCCTTTTTTATTTTTCATATCTTCTTGCATTTTTGCTTTGATAGTATTGTGATAGATTTTATTACTACCACTTAGATTTTGAACTATTAGTTTTCCAAACATCTCAAAAATCAAAGATGATGCTAGTGGATTTCCTGGAAGATTTAAAATTGTTGTGTTATTTATTTTTCCCAAGATTGTTGGTTTACCAGGCTTGATAATAATACCACTAAAAATAGTTTTCATATTTAGAGAATCAAAAGCTTCTTTTGTAAAGTCAGCTTCACCAACACTTACTCCACCACTTGTAATAATTAAATCTGAATCTAAAGAATTTATAATTAACTCTTTTAAACTTTCAACACTATCTTTTGCCATACCAACAAAAGTAATATCACAACCTAACTCTTTAACACGAGCTATTAAAGTTGGAGTATTTGAATTAAATAATTGGTACTCTTCTATTACTTTATCATAGTGAAGTTTTAATTCTTCTCCACTAGCAAATACAGTTACTTTTGTTTTTTTATAAACTTTAATATGAGTAATACCTTGTGAAGCTAGTAAAGTTATCTTTGCATAGTTTATCTCATCACCAATATTGATTAATTTTTCATCTAACTCAATATCTTCTCCCATAAATCTAATATGAGCTAACTTTTGTATATCAGCAGGAAGTTGTATAGTATTATCATCTATAATAGTAACTAATTCTTGAGGAACAATTGCATCTACACAGCTAGGAACTCTTGCACCTGTCATAATCTTAATACATTTTCCATTTTCAATACCAGTTGTTTTTTGGCTACCTGCTAAGATTGTATCAATAACTTCAACTGTTTTATTACAATCATCTAACTTAACTCCATAACCATCCATTGCTGAGTTGTTAAATCTTGGCATTACATAAGTTGAATTAATATTATTAGCTGATATTCTTCCACTAGATTCTTCTATAGTTATGATTTCATAAGTTGTTGATGATATTTCTTTATTAATTAATTCTATAGCTTCTTTTACTGATACTGCCATAATATTTCCTTTATTTTACATTGTTAGGATATAATAGCAAAAAAATTTATAGAGGCTTATTATATGGATTTCGTTTCAACTGCAATATCAACACATATCGCAACAATATTTTTACTACTAGGGATTATGATTTTTAATTATACTAGTCTTTCACGGTATACCAACTTCATTGCTTTGACAAAACAATTAAAGTTTATGACACCATTATTTCATTTTTTAAATGCAACTTTAGCATATACAGGTATGATTGTTTCTGCTTATTCTCACGATGTAAGTGTTACAGTTGTATTGATGAGTGCTACAACTATATTTGTTATGATTTTGGAGATAAAAAGATACAAAAAGATGAGAATTATACGATCAACAGATATTAAAGAGCAAGAAGAGTTTATTGTATTTGCTAAAAAAATATATGTTATGGAGATAGGAGCATTGATATTTACTTATATAATAAGTAAATTAATTTAGATTATGCAATTTACATTTCATAAAGATGCAAAACAACAAAATATAACTATTCAGGCTGAACTTCATAAGTATCTATTTAAAGTACGGCGACATGATACAAAAGAACCACTTTTTTTTAGAAATTTAGAAGATAACAATCTTTACAAATATCAAGTAAGCAATATAAGTAGAAGAGAAACAACTTTAGAACTTTTAAGTTTTGAGCAAAAAATAATAGAACCAAAAAAAGAGCTTCATCTTGGTTGGTGTTTGATAGATTTTAAGTCTATTGAAAAAGTAATAGCTAGTTTGAATGAATTAGGTGTAAGTAAAATAACTTTTATCTTATGTCAATATTCACAGAAACAAAAACTAAATTTTGAAAAACTAGAAAAACTTTTAATAAACTCAAGTCAACAGTCAGGCAGAAGCAATATTATTAAGCTTGATACTTGTAATAGTTTAGATGAGTTTTTACAACAAAATCCAAATAGCTATATGTTTAACTTTTCACAAAACTTAATAGATACAAAAAAAGAGTATATCTCAACTATAATAGTAGGTTGTGAGGGTGGTTTTTCTGATGCTGAAATTGCTACTTTTAGTGAAGATAAAATAGTAGGTATTGATTCAAATATAATTTTACGAAGTGAAACAGCTGTCATAAGTATAGCTTCAAAAATTTTGGTTTAGATAAGTTTATTTTATAACATAAACTTTTATCAAGTCTTATATCAAATTTAAGTATAATCCTTCTTATGGATAATTACGAATATACACAAATATTAAAACTATTAAATCAAAAATTACAAAATATAGAAGCAATTTTAAAGCCTATAGAGATAGATAATAGACTAAATGAAATTACTATTTTAGAACAAGACCCCCAACTTTGGACAAATCAAGAACAAGCTACTAAAATAGGGCAAGAAAAAAATAGATTATTGAGTAGAAAATCAAAATTTAATAAAGCAAATGAAACTTTAGAAGATGCAAGTGAATTGTATGAGATGGCAGTAGAAGAAAAAGATGATGAAACTATTGAAACTCTTTTTAGTGAAGCTACACAATTAGAAGATTTAATCAAAAAAACAGAAGTTGAAGTTATGCTAAGTGGAGATGATGATGGTAGCAATGCTATTATTACAATCCATCCAGGTGCTGGTGGAACTGAAAGTTGTGATTGGGCAAATATGCTTTATCGTATGTATTTAAGATGGGCAGAACGAAAAGATTTTAAAATAGAAATTTTAGACCATCAAACTGGTGATGAAGTTGGTATAAAAGATGTTAGTTTTATTGTAAGTGGTATTAATGCTTATGGTTATTTAAAAACTGAAAATGGTATTCATAGACTTGTAAGAATTAGTCCTTTTGATTCAAATTCAAAACGGCATACATCTTTTGCATCAGTTATGGTATCTCCTGAAGTTGATGATAATATTGATATTGTTGTAGAAGAGAAAGATATAAGAATAGATACATATAGAGCAAGTGGTGCTGGTGGGCAACATGTAAATAAAACAGAAAGTGCAATAAGAATTACACATATTGCTACAAATGTTGTAGTTCAATGTCAAAATGATAGAAGTCAGCATAAAAATAAAGCAAGTGCTATGAAGATGCTAAAATCAAGACTTTATGAATTAGAACTAGAAGAACAAAAAGCACAAAAAGCTGGAATTTCTAAAAGTGAAATAGGGTGGGGACATCAAATACGGTCGTATGTTATGCAACCTTATCAGCAAGTAAAAGACACAAGAAGTAATATTGGATATTCAAATATAGATGCTATTTTAGATGGTGATTTGGATAAGATGATAGAAGATGTTTTAATAGCTATTAATAAATAAAATAAAGAGATAATAAATGGAATATATAAATATTTTTACAAATATAGTGTTGATTTTGAGTTTGGGTTGGTATCTTATTACAAATCTTCAATGGTACAACTACAACTTAAGTAGAGTAATTTTAAAACATCATAAGCAACAATGGCACATTATATATTTTGTATTGCCTATTGTTCTTTTTTATACTTTAGATGATTTGTTTTTTTATGTATATTTTTATATTGTATATCTCGGTAGTTTTATTTTATGGAATAGAAAACTTGATAAACCATTGGTAATTACAAGTAGAGTAAAAAGATTTTTGGTGATTTTAACTCTTCTTACTTTAGTAGTGGATGGATTATGTTTATTAGATGAAAGATGTTCTTTTGGTGTATTTATTCCACTATTTTTAGCTTGGGGTATCACAACATTGTTAGAGAAGATGTTTTTTATAAGTTTTAAACATACTGCAAAAAAGAGATTGAAACAAATACCAAATCTTAAGACAGTAGCTATTACAGCATCTTATGGAAAAACATCTATTAAAAACTATCTATATCAAGTATTGAATAAAAAGTTTAATACTTATATGACACCTAGAAGTGTAAATACAATAGGTGGAATTGTAAAAGATGTAAATGATGATTTACCTTTGGATACACAAATTTATATTGCAGAAGCAGGGGCAAGACAAAAGGGTGATATTGAAGAGATATCGCTATTTTTATCACCTCAATATGCTATTATTGGAAGTGTTGGAGAGCAACATATAGAATACTTTAAAACTTTAGATAATATTATTCATACAAAAATGGAGATACTAAAAAGTCCAAATTTAGAATATGGTTTTGTTCATAATAGTGTACCAATTTTAAATTATGATACTATCACAAAATTTCCAGAGGGTTTAGAAATAGTAAGTAGTGATTTAGATGGTATTAGCTTTGATGTTATGATTGATGGAATTAGTCAAAACTTTAAAGCACCACTTCTTGGAAGTTTTAATGCTATAAATTTAACTGCAGTAATATTAACAGCTTCAAAACTTGGTATGAGTATAGATGAGATAAAAGTCGCACTTCAAAATATTAAGCCAGTAGCTCATAGACTTCATAAAAGTGTAGCAGGTGGAAAAACTATAATAGATGATAGCTTCAATGGAAACTTAGAAGGTATGCTAGAAGCTGTTAATATTTGTAATACATATGATGGTAGAAAAGTTATAGTTACTCCTGGACTTGTTGAAAGTACAGTTGAAGCAAATATTCAATTAGCTAAAAAAATTGATGAGGTTTTTGACTATGTAATTATTACTGGGGATTTAAATGCAAAAACATTGCAATCAAATATTTCAAATACAACAACAATGCTATTAAGTGATAAAAAGCAATTGGAAGAGGCATTAATAGAACATACAAAAGCTGGAGATTTAGTTTTATTTGCTAATGATGCTCCAAATTTTATATAGTATATTTTAAGTTTAAAATTGATATTCATTATATCCAAATATTATCAATAAGTCTTGTCTTGCCAATCTTAACAGCAACTAAAATAATAGTATTTTTCAACTCTATTTTTTTTAATTCATTAAAGTTATAATCAACTATACTAATATACTCAATATCAATATCCTTTAAAATACTATTCATAGCATCAATAATCTTATCACAAGAAGTAGTGCCTTTTATGATTAAATTTGATGCTGTATTTAAAGATTTTGATATATTTAGGGATTGTTGTCGCTCATCTTTTGATAAATATATATTTCTACTACTCATTGCTAAACCGTCATTTTCTCTTACTATATCACACTGCACAATATCAATATTTAAGAATAAATTATTAACCATTTGAGATATTAAACTTAATTGTTGAGCATCTTTTTTACCAAAATAAGCTTTTGTAGGTTGTACTAAATTAAAAAGTTTTAATACCACTTGGAGTACCCCATCAAAATGGCTAGGTCTTTTTAATCCTTCTAAAGTATAACTTCTTAAAATGGGTGCTTTAATAAGAACTTCATCATTTTGATACATCATTTGATTAGTTGGTGTGAAAAGTATATCAACTTCACATAGTTCACAAATTTTACTATCTGCATCCATTTTCTTTGGATAACTATCTAAATCTTCTCCTGCTAAAAATTGTGTAGGATTAATAAAAATAGATACTACTACTATATCATTTTCTTTTCTAGCTTGTTTAATTAAAGAGATATGTCCTTCATGTAATGCCCCCATAGTAGGAACGAATCCAATAGTACCTTTAGTAGTTTTAATAGTTTGTTGTAAGTTGTGTATTGTAGTTATAGTATTCATAAAAGTTTAATTGAAGAATTTTTTAATATCTTTTTCTCTATTAAGTTGTTCTTTTATTTCATCTTTTTGTTGTTTTAGAAATAAGACATTTTTATAAAAAAGTTCTGAAAGTTTTTTTAAATCACTAGTAGTTAAATCAATATTTTCTAAAAAATCACTTGTTAAATATTTTTCTGCCCATCTTTGTAGGGCTGGTGCTCTTTCTGTCTCAATTAAAGAGTCAGCATAAGCTAACTCTTCTAAGACTTCTAAAGACCTGTTTCGTCTTTCCATGCTTCAATTAGACCTTGTACAACTTTAGTAACTTGTGCTATTGAATTTAAATTGTCATCAATACCTGCGCTAAATAAAGTTTCTATTTGATATAAATATAAACCATCAAGATAATATGCTATATCTCCACCATCAAAATCAAGGATATTTCTCATCTCATCAAAAATCGCAATAGATTTATTAATATATTCAAATTTTAATTCAATATCTCCCTCTTCTATAGCATGCTTAGTAAATGAAAGAAATTTTAATAATCCCTCATATAACTTTAATATCAACATATACGGGTCGTCTGTTACCGCTGATTGTTGATTGTAAATATCTAAACCCATATCTTCTCCATTATTTTATATAAACACATTGTATAATAATTCAACTTAATCTGACCCTTGTTCAATCATCATTTTCATTCCACCAAATGCAGCTTCCATTTGTGAAATAATAGCAGTATATGCAGCAAATTGTTGTGACATAGCAGAATATTTATTATCTAGAGTTTCTTGTGCTGATTTCTTATCCTCTTCTAGTTTTTCTTTTCTTGATATCATATGCTCACCGTACTTTGTTAAAAGACCATCATAACCATCAAGATCATCTACATAAGTTTTTAATGATGTTCCTAATCCCTCTTTTTCAGCTGTTCCAATAAATAAAGATTTTAAGCCAGCCATATCTTCACTTATAGCTTTTCCTAAAACTTCAGTATCTATATTTAATAATCCACCTTTATCAATCGAGAATCCATAAGCAAAAATATTTTTATCATCTTCTGGACCATAAGTTCCAAATAATTTATTTTTAATATCACTTAGCATCATTCTTAAGCTAGATTTATCATTAATTGGAGAGTCGGCTGAATATATCTCTTCATCTACTAACTTAATTAAGTCATTATATTTTTCTACAAAACCTTCTAATTCAGGTAAAAGTCCAGTATTGTTTTCTTCAACTGTAATGCTTGATTTACCTAATTCTATTGCTGTTATCATAATATTTCCAGCAATTGTAATATTATTGCCAGATACATCATAGCTAATACCATCAACAGTTGCATTTAAATTTTGTGCTGATACTGTATGATTTATTGCATTACCATCAACATCAGTATCATTTATTCCTAAGTCAACACCAGTTTCTACAATAGTTAATGCATTTGCTGTACCAGAATCTGTACTTCTAATTACAAGTCTCATCTCATCATCACCAACTTGTTCAATAGAAGCACTTATACCCTCAGTAGCATTAATTTCTTCTGCTAATTGTGCATAAGTTTTATCTTTAGTAATAAAATCAACATTATCTCCATCACCTACTTTAATAGTAAGTTTATCACCATCAGCTTGACCAGTACTTAATACAACTTCTTTATCCGAAAAAGTATTTGTTTGATATACATCTCTTTTTGCTATTTGTGTAATATTTACTTCATTTGTTCCAGCTTTTAATGTACTTATATCAACAGCATCAAAAACAACAGAATCACCTGTAGTATTTGCACTTACTTGTGAAAATGAATCAGCTCCACCGCTATAATATAAATCAAAACTTTTAATAGAATCAAGTAATTCCATTGTTTTTAGATTTATCTCATCTATCTTTTCTAGCTCTTTGTCCCATGTTTCAAGTTTAGTTACATATGGATCAATCTTTGCTTTTGTATCACCAGCTTTTAACTTATCAATAAACTCTTGACTAAGTCCTGTACTTCCTGAACTTCCTAATCCTAACATACCTTCAGCCATATTTTACTCCTTTATCTCTTCATACCAAGAAGAGTTTTTAGCATCTCATCTATTACTGTTATCATTTTAGCATTTGCTTCATAAGCTGCTTGAAATTTGATAAGTTGCATCATCTCTTCATCTTTATCAACCTTAGTTAACTTTTCATAAGTTAATTTTAGTGAATTTGTTACACTATCTTGTGTCGCTTTTTTAAAATCTGTATTTTCTTTATCATCTGCAACTTGTACTTTTATACTTTGATAAAATTTAGCAAATGAAGTACCCTCTCCAGTGTCATCACCAAAATTAATATCTTTTTTCCATTGTAATGTTGATAAATAATCTAAATCAGCCTGTACAAGTTTATTAACAGACCCTTCATCAAATCTAATTGTATTTACACTAGAACCACTAAATAAACCTAAGTCTACTCTCTGGTCTCTTATAGCTTCAGATGAAGTATCAATTTTATTTTTACCATAAACATATTTTTCATGAGAAGTTTCTACATACGATGATGATAAATCAGCTAAAGCAACAGCAAAATCATCTAGCATTCGTTTATAGCCAGTAAATAAATTTGATGGAGAATCAGTGTTTAAATTATCTATCATTGGTTTTAACATACCAAATTTAATAGTTAAATCATCATCAAATATCTCAAGTTTAACATCATTTACAGCTCTGATACTAATATCTTTATTTGCTTTTACTTCTAAGGCTTCACCACCAAGAATATCAGCATTTACTTCATCTTTAACAATAATTTTACTAGTAAATGCATAATCATCACCGGGTTTTCTAGCTTCAATAATTAAATGTCTTTCTTTATTAGGATTAGCTGAATCATAATCTGGATGCTTAGGATTGTTTGTTAAAATCTTTTCACCATTTGAATCTACACTATATTGTCCGTTATAAGCTACAATTTGAGTTGAATAGTTTGAATTATTATTTATTTTTGCAGCCATTGCTCTTATTAAGTTATCTTTATCAACAGTGATATCTTCATAAGTCTCAGGATCTGTTCCTATTGGAACATTTGTAACTGTATCACCATGATGAAGTGTAAAAGATAAGGTATTATCTAAACTATAAGTTATATTATCTAATACCCCTTTTGTTTTCTCAAGACCTTGAGCAAAATTAATACCTTCACTTGAAGCTCTTCTTATAGGTGGTATATCTCCCTCAGTATCTTTAAATGTAATATCTACTTTATATGGATAAGTTGCATTCTGAACTATATCATCTATCTCTTTATCTGGATATAGAGCATTCCAATTAGCTATAACATTAGCTTTATCACTTATAATTTCATCAACAGTTTCTTCAGCAGTTTGACCAGCAATAGAACCTGCAATTTCAGTACCAAGAAAGTTAATTTTAGCTTCACTTTCACCAGATAGACCTATTGTTTGTATCTCTGCTATTGGAGCTTCAACACCCCAGTTTGCACCTACAAGGTTACTTACTCTAGTACCATCTAATAAAAGATTAGCATATACATCTTTTTGTGCTTTTAAATCTTCTATAAGATTTAGTGAATGAATGTTATTTTGAAATCTTACTGCTGTTTTACCACTTATTTTTAATTCATATCCAGCTGATCTGTCAATTTCTACATCAACATATTTTGATAATTGTTGTTCTAGGTGATCTCTTTTATCTAATAAGTCATTTGATTCGCGACCTGTAGTCATCATTTGATAATTTATAGCCCCAATATCATTTAAAATCTTATTTAATTCTTGTACACCAAAATCTAACTCTTGCTCAGTAATTACTTCTCGTTTTTCAATATTATTATAGATAACTTTTAAATCTTCTACTAGCATAGTACCTGCATTTCGTAGATTATTTTTATATATCTCACTATTAGGGTTTGCTCGTAAATCTTCAAGTGATTGGAAATATCTATCTAAATCAGCAGATATACCACTATCTTCTGTTTCATGCATTATAGATTCTATATCGGCTAACATAGTTGAAAGTTCATCAAGGCTAGATTGTTTACTATATTGTGTAGTAAGATTGTCATACATATAAACATCAGTTGTTCTTTCTATACCATCAATATGAACACCACGACCAGCAAGTCTAGCATCATCATGAGTTACTTCACTTAAAATTACTGTTCTTTTTTTATAACCAGGAGTATTTTCATTTGCAAGATTGTTCATCACATTTTCTACTTGTTCTCTAGCTGCTGCAAGTCCTGATGACGATGTATTTAGCGTATGTAACATTTATACTCCTTTATTTATTATATATACTTATTTTACTACTACATTTCTTAAAATTAGATTAAAATGGCCAAACTCTTTCTACAAACTTTGTACCCCATTGTTTATGAGTACCATCTGACTCTTCACCATTTTTCTGATATTTAATTTTAAGATTTGCTAATTGATGTGAATATATTGTATTCTCTGGTGATATATCATATGGACGAATGATTCCACTTAAAAATATAGCTTGTTTTTGACCATCTATTAGCATCTCTTTTGACCCTCTAACCAAATAGTTCCCATTTTGATAAGTTGCTTCTATTATAACAGATATAACTGTATTAAACTTTTCATCTTGTGTTGAACTTGATGATCCTGAAAATGATTTTGTACTAGAAGAGTCATAGCCAATCCCGAAATTTCTATTCATAGTATCAGCTATTTTTTTTGTTTTACTACCTAAAGCCATTCCTTCAACAGGAGTAATAATACCTGCACCTAATGCCGAAGCATTACTAGTATTTACTGATCTTCCACCTTTTGAACTATTTTTTATACTCTCTTCTATTACAACTTGAAGTATATCTCCAACTTGTAAATCTTTTTTATCTGCAAATAAAGATGACCCTTGTCTTGAATATAAAGAACCTTTTTGTCTTCTTATCTCTTTTGGTTGTTTTGGAATTTGGAATTTTGGTTTTTCATCAAGGTGTATTGTATTTTTACTTTTAGAACATCCTGTAAATAGTAAAATTAATACAATAAATAAACTATACTTCATAACGACTTTCTACAATGAATTTTAAATCTAATGCTATTTTTATAACTTTAGAAGTTGATTTCATCATAGCTTGAACTCCATATCTAATAAGTAAAGGCTCTATATTTGTATCATAATCACAAATAATAAGTAGCTTATCTTCAACAATTTTAATACTTTTAATATGAGTTTGTCCAAGTAAATCTACGGCTACTTCTGCTTCTTGATAAATTAGTTTTTCTAGTTTTTTTGTTATAAGTATTTTTTTATTGCCATCTTGTACATCTAGTTTTTTAACTAATATATTATTCATATCAGCAAACTTATCACTCATATGTAAATAATAAGCATAAAACATAGCCACTAGTCCAATCATACTTAAACTTTTGACTAATAATCTTTTATAATTTCTACCTTTAACAACTAAAATCATATTTTATATTGTCCTTTTTATTTTATTACAAATGTTGTAAAAAATAATTTTAAGATATTATTTTGTTTAATATCTTCATTTGAAGCTGTAGCTTGATTTACAATCGCATTTATCTCACTAAGCATCTCCTCTTTTAGTAAAGCTTTTCCACCTGCTGTTAGAAGCTCTTCACTTGTTCTTTTACTAATTTGTCCAATTACTGAATCAACAATTTCTGCATTATTGTTACCAATAATAAGTTCTATTGTTGGCTCAACACTTTTAAGCTCAAAAGATAGTTTCATAAGTTTTTCTCTACCTTTTGCATTAGTGATATTTAATACAAGATTTTCAATTTTAGTAGAAAAATATTCACCTGAATCTTCAGCAGATGCTTTTTCTTCAACTTTTTCAATCTTTTCGGCACCATCTTCTGTTGGTTCATCTAACATACCCTTAGAAACCATAAGATATCCAATAGCTCCAACTGCACCAAGTAATAAAACAATAAGTATAATTAATACAAGCATTAATTTACTACCGCCACCGCCACTTGCTTCTTCTGGTTTCGCTTCTTCATCAGCCATTATTTTCTTCCTTCTTGTTTTTTTCTTTGTATTTGTACTCTTTCATTTTATCCATCATATATGTTTTTGTTGGAGTATCAAACTTTTTTAAAAGAGTTAAAACTCTTTTTTGTTTTAATCTTATCATAATATCAAATACTTCATTAATTTTCCCATTTTCTATCATATTATTAAAAATATCAAGGGCTACTTTTACTTTCATTTTATCATAAGTTAAAATAGCACGATTAACTACAACTCTAGTGATTTCATCTTTTAGCTTTTGATTTTCACTTTTAATATCTTCAATCTCTTTTTTTGCTATCTCAATCTTTTTTAGGACTGCATCAACTTTTTGTTTTTGTGCAATAAGTTTTGCATCCTCTTTATCATAAAATTCAGATAATTCTTTTTTTAATAAAATAATCTCTTGCTTCTCTTTATACAAGTCACCTTCTTCCATTACAGAAGCATCAAGAAAAGAGATTATAAATAAGAATGTAAATATATATCTCACTATTTAACTCGCCTTCCATTGGGCTTGTACAAATTCTGCAGCTGTATCTTCTTCCTCTTTGATAAGTTTTTTAAACTTTGCTTTTTTCTCTTGGTCTAATAGATATTTAAATTGTTCAGTTTCTTTATTTAATTCAACTAATAAAATATCAAATTGTTTTACCTGCATAAAAAGTTTTGCTTTTTGTTGATTTAGTTGAATTATATGATTTTTCATAGTATTTTTATGAATTGCTAAAACTTTAAAATCCCTAATAGCTCCAATAGACTGCACTGATGTAGATGAGATACTTTTATTAGTTTCTTCTATCTCTTCTTCAATATTCTTAATACTTGATAGTGCTTGTTGTTTTTGTAATAGTTGTTGATTTGTTTGTATTTTTTTAAGATTATAAAGTTTATTTATCATCTTGTATATCCAAATATTAAAATCATATTCCATAAATCCATAGTATATGCTTCAACATTATCTGAAATCCAAGGTAAAGAAATTACGATAAAAATAGATACAATTATAACTTTAGGAACAAATGAAAGTGATGCATCACTAATTTGAGTAACTGCTTGAAATACACTAATAATAATACCAATTACCATACTCACCAGTAAAGATGGAAGCCCAAGTAAAAGTATAATTTTAACTGTATTTTGTGATATACCCATTAAATCCATATGTTAGCTCTTTATTTTGATTGAAACTTCTAAAGTTTTGTTATTCATTAATTTTTCTAGTAATGATGCTACATCATTAATATTTGATGAATCTACTTCTAAAGTTTGTTTTTCTACAGCATCAGAATCTGTAGAAGAGACTCTTATTTCACCACCATTTGAACTTAAGTCAACTCCATCCAATCCTGATAAAGCATCTAAAATATCTTGTTCGTTTATTTCAGCTAATTCCATCGTTACTCCTAAATATCACTTATATTTGATACATTATTATTATCTTTGATCTCTTCTATAGACATTAAAGTATCAGTATTATAAGTATCTAATCTATCTAAAATATATTGAGCAATATTTCCTACATCATCTACTTCTACTTTGATAGATGTTTCATATTCTTCTAAAAAACTTCTTTCAATACCATCTGAAGCATTGTAAAACTTGAAATATTTGGTAAATATATTATTTTGTATAATCTTAGCTTCATCAATTAAAAATATACTATTTGAATGTTTTATAACAGTATTTTTTAATTCATCAAGTACAACTATATCAACAATATGCCCATATAACTCATCTGTATCATTTATTTCATCTAGTTTTTCACGAATATTTTCATCTTGCAAAATATGAAACATCTCTTGCTTAAATAAATTAGAACCATATATATAGATATTCAAAAAAAAACCTTCAAATTATTTTAAGATATTATACCATTTTTTATAAAATTTTAGATAAAATAGTAAATATTAATATTTAGGAACTTTATACTTGAAGAAAATTATACTACTTTTACTTTTTATAAATTTTATTTATGCACAAACTATTAAAGATATCTCTAATATTGTAGGGATTCGAGACAATCAACTTATTGGATATGGATTAGTAGTAGGATTGTCAGGAACTGGTGATAAAAGTCAATTTACAATGCAATCTTTGCAAAATCTTTTAAGAAATTCTTATATAAAAATACCAACATCATCTATTAAATCTAAAAATGTAGCAACTGTAATGGTAACAGCAACTTTACCACCATTTTCAAGACAAGGTGATAAAATTACTATAGATGTATCTTCAATAGGAGATGCAAAATCTATAGATAAAGGTAAGTTACTTTTAACACAATTAAAAGGTATAGATGGTCAAGTTTATGCAATAGGGCAGGGTAAAGTTATAGGTACAAATGATAACCTTACAACAGGATATATCTATAATGGTGCAAATATAGAAAATGAGATAGATTTTAATATAAAAGATGATTTAGAAATAACAATAAGTTTACTTAAAAATAATGCACAAAATGCTGCTTTAGTTGAAGAAAAAATTAATAGACATTTTAAAAGAAATATTGCACAAGCAGTAGATACAAGAACTATAAAAGTTAAAAGATCACCAAGTGTATCAATGGTTAGTTTTTTGGCAACTATAGAAAATATTAAAATTGATTCTAACTTTAAAAGAAAGATTATTGTTGATACTTCAAAAGGTCTTATAATTGCTGGTGCTGATATAGTAGTTCAACCTGTAACTATTACAAAAGCAGATTTTACACTAAGAATTAAGCATATTGATATGAGTGATGAGCAATGGGATGACCCAGCTTTTAATAAAGGTAAAGATATAGGTGACAATGTAAGTATAGGAGATAAAGCTATAAATATAAATCTAAATAATGCACTTATAAATACAAAAGCTCTTCCTACAATTTCTGATTTAATGAGGGCTATGAAAGTGATGAAACTTGATATAAAAGATATAATAGAAACGATATATACATTAAAAGAATTAGGTGCAATAGATGCTGAGATTGAGACGGTGAGATAGATGGCTGAGTTTTTAAGTCAAGATGAGATTGATGCACTTTTAAATATTGCAGAAGAGGGTGAAGACCTTGATGCAGTTGAGGACATAACATCTAGTTATAATAAAGAAAAGAGTTATACAATTTATGACTTTAAGAAGCCAAATAGAATATCCACAGACCAAATGAAAGCTTTCAATGCCTTGCACGATAAGATGCTTCGTACAACTATTACAGATTTATCGGCAATGCTAAGAAAGATTGTTGATATAAAAGTTTATAGTATTGAGCAGATGACTTATGGAGAGTTTATTTTATCTATTCCACAAGTAACAAGTCTTAATACACTATCAATCAAACCTTTGGAGGGTAGAATTGTTATTGAGTGTAATCCAGGTATTTGTCAAAAGATTATTGCTGAGCTTTTAGGAAATGGTGGAAGTACATTAAGTAGTAGTGAACGAGAATTATCTGAAATTGAAATTAATATATTTGAACATTTTTATCAATTAATTGTAAACCATTTAAAACTTGCGTGGGAAGAGGTTTCAACTATTAACTTTAAGATTGAAACACGAGAAACAAATGCAAATGCTATTCAGGTTATTTCCGATCATGAGATTATTTTATTGGTTGTTTTAGAGATTACAATTGAAGAGGAAAGTGGATTCCTATCTATTTGTTATCCTATTTCATATATTGAGCCATTATTAAATAAGATTGTTGAAAAAATATTTGCTGAAGGTAGAAATAAAAGTATTAGTAAGAAAAAAGATATAAATACACTTATTTCTGGTGCAAAGATGACTATGGAAACAATTATGGCAGAAACAGAATTAAGCCTACATGACCTTTTGACACTACAAAAAAATGACACTATTCTTTTTAGTAAAAATGCTACAAGTGCTTCATCAAAAATTTATATTAATAATAAAGAAAAATTTACAGCAGTATCTGGTATCTCAAATAATAGAAAAGCAGTACAAATTAAATCAAGTATAGATAGAGAGAAACAAGATACATTAGATGCTCTAAAGATTCTTGGAGAAGAGAGAGATGTAGCAAGAGCAAGAGCAAACGAAGCTGTTACAAGACTATTAAATACAAAAGAGGATTTTGTTAGTTAGATAATTGTTCTTGTGATATGTGATTGTAGATGTGTAAGAATCTCATACTCAATAGTATCATGAACTTTAGCTAACTGTCTTACATCATTAAAAATACAAACTTCTTTATCATCACCTTCAAGACTAAAACTATCCATAGAAACTCTCCCTAAAATAAATTTACCATTTTGAACTTTTGCTTTTTTTCTTTCATTTAATCTAAAAAAACCATCTCCATAACCTATATCATAGTTAGAAACTATTGTATTTTCTAATTTAACTTTATATGTTAATCCATATCCAATTGCATCATCTTTATTTAAAGTTCTTGTAGATATTTTATCTGCCCATAATGAAAGTACTGGCTGTAAAGATTCTTGATATGATTGATTATAGCCATATAATCCAATACCTAATCGAGCCATATCATATAAACTATTATCAACTTTATAAACCCCTGCACTATTAGCACAATGAATTCTAAAAGGTATTGTTATACTTTCTTTTATTTGTTTAATAGCTTGTAAAAATAGTTTTTCTTGTTCATTTGTTATATCATTATCTTCATCAGCACAACAAAAATGTGTAAAAACTCCATTTAATATAAGATTATTTGATAAAATAATCTCTAATGCTTCTTCAATTTGCTCTAATAATATTCCATTTCTTGACATACCTGTATCAATTTTTAATTCAATTATTGAACCTTCATAGTAATCAGATAAAGACTCTAAACTATTTACACTAAAGATATAATTAGCTGGATATTTTTCTTTTGGTATTTCATTGAGTATCAAAATACTTTCATAATTGTCTTTTGCCACAATATTAGCTTCAGTAAGATTGCGAACCATACAATGTTTTATACCAAATTCACCACTTAGCTTACTCATTAACTCTATACCATGTCCATAGGCATTGTCTTTTAATGCGATACATAATTTATCTTTAGAACCGACCACATTACTAAAATAATTTATATTCTGTAAAAATGCATTTTTATCTAGTTGTATATAACTCATTAATTATTAATGTTCAATAATTTGTTCTAGGAATAGTTTCAATCTATCACTCTTTGGATTATTAAAAAACTCTTCGGGTGTATTTTCTTCAACTATTCGCCCCTCATCCATAAATATAACTCGATCAGCTACCTCTTTTGCAAAGCCCATCTCATGAGTTACACAAACAATTGTATAATTTTCTTTTGCTAAATTATTCATAACATCCAATACTTCACCAATCATCTCTGGGTCTAATGCTGATGTAGGCTCATCAAATAAAATAATATCTGGCTCCATAGCTAAAGTTCTTGCTATTGCAACTCTTTGTTGTTGTCCGCCACTAAGTTCGCTAGGATGTTTATCAGCTTGATGTGGTATTTTAACTTTATCAAGTAATATCATAGCTTTTTTATCTGCCTCCTCTTGGGAAAACTTTTTAACTTTTATTGGTCCAATAGTTATATTTTCTAAAATTGTTTTATGTGGAAAAAGATTGAAATGCTGAAAAACCATACCAGCTTCTTGTCTTATTTTATTGATATCTGTTTTTTTATCAGCTAAATTCTTACCATTTACTATTAAGTCACCACTTGTAATATCTTCAAGTTTATTGATACACCTAATCATAGTAGATTTACCACTACCAGAAGGTCCACAAACTACAACAATTTCACCTCTTTTTACATTAAAATTTATATCTTTTAATGCATGAAAATCACCATAATGTTTTTGTATATCTTTCATTTGTATAATCATATCACTCATTATTTACCCTTATGTATTTAACTGTTTTTCAACTTTTTTCTCTAAATTCCCTGCAATTTGACTTAATGTAAATGCACATATAAAATATATAATTGCGGTGATACTTAAAATCTCAAAGCTCATATATACACGATTATTAATAATTGTTGATGCTCTAAAAAACTCAACAACTCCGATAACATAAACTAAAGATGTATCTTTAAATAATGATACAAATTGAGATACAAGAGGTGGTATCATCCTTCTATATGCTTGAGGTAGAATTATTAAGGTGAATGTTTGCCAACTATTCATACCAAGTGTTTTAGCTGCCTCAAATTGACCTTTTGGCATAGAATTTAATCCTGCTCTTACAATCTCTGCTATATGTGCTGATTCAAATAAAGTAAAAGCAACTATGGCTGAAGTTAAAGCGGATGAAGTTACTTTTATGTCAAATAAAAGAGCAAACATCAAAGGTGTAGCAAAGAAAACCCAAAATATCACCATTATATGTGGGACTGCTCTAAATATTTCTATGAATATTGTAGCAGGTATGCTAAATATTTTCACATTACCCCATCTAGCAATTCCTAGAATCGAACCAAAAATAAAAGATAAAACAATAGCCATAAATGCTAAATAGAATGTTAAAGCTAAACCACCCAACTCACCTTTCATACCAAAAAGCATAAATTCTATATTTCCTTGAGTTAATACTTCACTAAAATTTGCATTAGGATAAGCGTAAACTTGGAATGATTTTAAAATAGTTATTATTAAAAGAAAGTTCAATATATAGTATATAATTCGATGATTCTCAAAATAGTTATTTAATTTATCACTCATCTTTATTCCTCCACCTTGCTTGATGTTTTAATCAATATATATTTATTGATAAAACTCATAACAGCAGATGTTGTAAGTGTTAAGAAAAGATATAGAATAGTTACAGCGGTTGCTGCTTCAAATCCTCTGAATGTTAAACTATCAATCTCTTGTGTTTGAAATGTAAGCTCTGCAACACCAATTGTCATAGCCAAAGATGAATTTTTAATAAGATTTAAAAACTGTCCAGTAATTGGTCCCCATACTATTTTAAGTGCTTGTGGAAATATAATATAATATGTAGATTGAATATAATTCATACCTAAAGTCTTAGAAGCTTCCATTTGTCCTTTTGGCAATGATTGTATTCCACCCCTAATTGCTTCTGCAATATATGTACTTGTATATGTAATCAAAGCGATTAGTGCCGAAAAGAATTCATTGTGATTTTCAATACCAATTTGAGTACCGAATGTTTCCAAGAAAGGGAATGCATCGGTTAGCGTAAATGAGAAATATATAAAAAACATTTGCACAATTAAAGGGATATTTCTAAAAAACTCCACATAATAAGTAGCTATAAGTGCAACAAAAAAGTTTTTGTTAACCTTTGCAAGACCAACTATAGAGCCAATTATAAATGAAAACAAAATACCAATTATAGATAACTTCAATGTCATCATAAAACCATCTATAAGTAGTTGTTTGTATGTTAGTAAGACTGTCCAGTCAAGTTCGTAACCCATATTAAATCCTAAATATTATAAAAATAAAAAAGTGTAGATTTTCATCTACACTTTTTTAACTAAGGCCATAGCTCAGGAAGTACTTTTGGTTTTTCACCAAACCATTTTTTGTATAATTTTGAATATGTTCCATCTTTTACAGATTTCTGAATAGCAAAGTTAACCGCATCTCTAAGGTTAGATTCGTTTTCAGCTACACCCATACCATATGGTTCAACTGATAATGTTCCACCTGTTACTTTAAGTTTACCTTTACTGTCATTAGCTTGTGTTGAACACCATACTAAGTCAGTTGTAACTGCATCAATTTTACCTGTATTAAGAGCCATAACTGCTTGTGGATACTCTTGGAAATAGATAATCTTAGCTTTTGGAGAAGCTTTTTTAAAGTTCTCTCCAGATGTAGCACCTTGGATTGCTCCAACTTTTTTACCTGCAAAACCTTTTGCTGATCTTTTTTTACAATCTTTTCTAACTAACATTGATTGACCATCAAAAAAGTAAGAGATTGTAAAATCAATAGTATCATCTCTCATAACTTTATGAGTCATAGAAGCTGCTGCTATATCAATTTGACCTGAAGCCACTAAAGGAATTCTTGTCTTAGATGTTACTTGTTGAAATTTAACTTTTACACCTAAATCTTTTGCAATATATTTTAATAAATCAATATCAAAACCTACTACATCATTCTTTTTATTTACAAAACCAAATGGCTTGAAATCATACTTAACACCAGCATTTAACACACCAGACTTCTTTATATCTGCAAGCTTGTCAGCAAATGCAGTACCTGTAAGCATAGTAATTGCTACTAAACTCATTAATATCTTTTTAAACATATTTTCTCCTAAATTTTTAATTCTAAACAGAACTAGTCTATAGCTTTTCATCTTAAAGAATGATAAAATTATTATTGTTTTTATATATTTAAGTTGAACTAAAAAGAAGGGAAGAGATTAAATCTCTTCCCTTCTTTAATAATTTATATTATAATTATTTAAATACTAGCTATTAGTACCAAATTTAATTTTTTGATTTCTATATAATCCTGTTCCTACTGGAATTGTTCTACCAATAACAACATTTTCTTTTAAATCACTAAGCATATCCATCTTAGCAGATATTGCAGCTTCAGTTAAAACTTTTGTAGTTTCCTGGAATGATGCAGAAGAGATAATAGAATCAGATGTAACAGCAGCTCTTGTAATACCAAGTAAAACTGGCTCACCAAGTGCAGGCTCTCCACCCATTTTAAGAATTCTTTTATTCTCTATTTTAAATCTTTTTTTAGAGATCATATCACCAAATACAAATTTAGTATTTCCTGGGTCTACAATATTGATTTGTCTTAACATTTGAGATAAGATAACTTCAATATGTTTATCAGCGATACTAACACCTTGTGATCTATATACACCTTGAACTTCAGAAACAATAAACTCATTTAAAGCTTTATCTCCAAGAATTCTTAAGATATCATGACTTGCTTTTTGACCATCTGTTAATTCTTCACCAGCATGAACAAACTCGCCATCTCTTACTAAGATTTCTCTATCTTTATGGATTAAATATTCTTCTTTATGTCCATTGTTATCTGTAATAATTAATCTTTGTTTATTTCTTAATGGTTTACCAAAACTAATAACACCATCAAATCCTGCTAATACAGAAATATTTTTTGGTCGTCTTGCTTCAAATAATTCAGAAACTCTAGGAAGACCACCTGTAATATCCGAAGATTTTGAAACAGCTTTTGGTGTTTTACCAATAATATCAGCAACAGAAATTTTATCACCTTCAGTAACAGCTAGAGCAGTTTTTGGCTCAAGCACATATCTATGAAGTTGACTATCTTTACCTTTAACTACAATAGCAGGATTGTAATTTGCAGGAATATATTCATTTACAACTAATTTAGAAGTACCAGTTAATTCATCAAATGCCTCAGCAACTGTAATACCTGGAATTATATCTTCAAATACAATAGTACCATCCATCTCAGAAATTGTTGGATTTGCATAAGGGTCCCATTGAGCTATAATAACATGTGCTTTGGTTGAAGGCTTAGCAATAACTGAAGTTTTTTCTACTGTACTATTATCAGCAAGTTCAATTATAGAATCTCTTGAAATATAATGTCTTAAAGCTTCTCTATCTTCACTATCAACAACTACTGCAAATAAACCTTTTTGAGTAATTTTATCACCAGCTTTAACATTTTCTTCTCGCTCTAAAAAATCACCTACAAGTTTAAAGTATTTTACTGTTCCATTAGCTTTTGCTTGAATTTCTCTAGTAACAGGAGCTCCATTTTCAACTAATAATTCAGAAGCATAAGGGATTCTTGAAGGAACATTCCAACCATCTTTAATAGTTTCAACTATAGATTCATGTTGAGATACTTTATCTCCAGTTTTATATGGAAGATATAATTTACCTTCAATTTTACCACTTACACCTGCAAGTTCATTTGGTTTAGCAATATCATTCTTTCTTAAATAATATGATTTGCTTTTCTTACCTTTAACAGTAATAACAACTTCATCATGATTATTTTCAATAGTTACTTCACCATCAAAAGGTGCGTTAACTTTTGGCTCAACTAATAATATAGCTGCATTTCTTCTGTTTGCTACAATAGTTTTACCCTCTTTAGAAGTATAAGTTTTAACATTGTAGTATCTTAAAAAACCTTCACTTGTAGCTTTTAATTCTTTCTCAGCTTGAGTAGCAGAAGCAGTACCACCAACGTGGAATGTTCTAAGTGTCAGCTGTGTTCCTGGCTCACCAATTGATTGAGCAGCAAGTACACCAACAGCTTCACCTGGATTAGCTTTTCTTTGCTCACCAAGGTTAAGACCATAACATTTAGCACAAAGTCCATTTTCTTCTTTACAAGTAAGTGGAGTTCTAATTGTTACAGCTTTTACACCAGCTTCAATTACAACTTTTGCATCTTCTTCAGTTATTAAAGTACCTTCAGCAAATAAAATCTCATTTGAAATTGGATCCATAATATTAGAAGCAGTTACACGACCTGTAATTCTTTCTTCTAAACCTTCAATTAACTCATTACCATCAACAATATCAGAAATCTCAATACCTTCATGTGTTCCACAATCTTCAATTGAAATTCT
>CAYUNC010000009.1:20617-26251 GCA_964445915.1 uncultured Arcobacter sp. | reverse complement strand
TCCCTCTCTTGACACCATATATAAAGCCTTGTTCTATAGACTCAAAGAGTCATTAGGATAAGGCTTTTTTTATTTTAAAAGAGTTAATGTCAAAGTATCAGACTGATAATAGTCCTATTTATATAGATGGGCAGATATACCAAAAAACAAACTTGATATACAAGATTCAGATTATTATTTTTTACTATTATATATAGCAATATTTTCTATAATTGTTTCTACATCTTTTGAAAGTTCTTTTTTTATATCAGCATCAATTTTAGAATTGATTATATCTTTTTTAATTTCTTGAAATGAATTTCTTATTTTATCAAAATTATTTGTATCCACTTCTGATTTATAAAAACAACTAAAATCAATAGTTTCATCTTTTAATTCAGTCAATAGATGCTCTTCGTTTTTTTTGATATTTACTAAGCATTTTTCTTTTATGTTACATAAAATATCAGATATAGGTAGCGTTGGTGTTTTTATATGGATATTGGCAAGACTTTCTGGTTCTAACTCATTTTTTTCAAGTATATTATTCAAGAACATTAGTCCAACAAGTATCTCTTCAATATCTTTACTTTTTAACATCTCTTGTTTAAAATAATTTACCAATGCTACTAAAAGGTCCATATCACCATATTTATACTTATTATTCAATATATCTTTATTAATAAATCTACTATTATGTTTCATAAAATTCCTTTCACAATAGTATATCAAATACTAACTTTATAGATTAAATTATACTAAATATTTCAAAGTTGTAGTTATCAAGTCATCATCATCACGACTTGGTGATTTAATTGTTTCTTTTTTACCATCTTCATAAACTATAGATATATTCATCTCATAGTTACTTATAGTTTTTATTTTTTTATCCAAAGCCATAATTTTAATAACAATCAACTCAATAAATTGTTTTGTAGGTAAGTCTAACTTACCAAATCTATCTTCCATCTCATCTTGTATCTCATAAACTTCACTCTTAACTTTTGATTTACTTAGTCTTCTATAAAGTTCTAAACGAATTCTATCTTCAGTGATAAAGTCACTACTTAAAAAAGCAGAAATTGTAAGTTTTATATCTACTGTTCTTTTTTCCTCTTTTATCTCACCACTCAAACTTGCCAAAGCATCTTCAAGCATTTTTAGGTATAAAGAATATCCTATATGTTTAATATGTCCACTTTGTGCTTCACCTATAATATTTCCACCACCACGAATCTCTAAATCCTGATGTGCCAAAGCAGTACCACTTCCTAAATAAGAGTTTGTTTCAAGGGCTAAAAGTCTTCTAATAGCATCTTGTGTTATTTTATTTTTATCTTCTACTACAAAATAACAATATCCCTCTTTAGTTCCACGCCCTACTCTTCCACGAAGTTGATGTAAATCTGCAATTCCAAACCTATCAGAACCATCTATAATAATACTATTTGCATTTGGCAAATGTAGTCCAGATTCTACAATAGAAGTTGCTAATAATATATCATATTGTCCAGCTTCAAAATCTTCCATAATCTTTTCTGTTTTAGCAGGTGGTACTTTTGAGTGCATTATTGCAATATTTAGTGTTGGCAATATATCTAATAAATCTTCTTTTTTCTGATCAATACTTGCGATTGCATTATGAATATAAAAAAGCTGTCCACCTCTTCTTTTTTCTCTTAAAATTACCTCTTTTATAAGTTCAGGACTATACTCTTTCACAAAACTTCTTACACCCAATCTTTCACTTGGAGGAGTAAGCAATGAACTCATACCTTTTATCTTACTCATTGCAAGATTTAATGTTCTAGGAATCGGAGTAGCACTCATAGAAAAAATATGAACATCATTTCTTATCTCTTTTAGTTTTTCTTTTTGTTTCACACCAAATTTATGCTCTTCATCAATGATAACTAAAGCTAGGTTTTTTGCTTTCACATTAAGTAAAGAGTGAGTACCAACCAAAATATCAATATTTCCATTTTCAAACTCTTTTTTGAAATGTGTTTTATCTTTTGGGGGAGTTCTTCCATCTACTTTTCCAAGTTTTACGCCAAACTTTTCTAGTCGTTCTCTTAATCCATTGAAGTGCTGTGAAGACAATAAAGTAGTAGGACAAACAAACAATGCCTGATGACCACTTAGAGCAGTTGCAAGTAGTCCATTTAGTGCTACTTCTGTTTTACCAAAACCAACATCACCACTTAACAATCTATCCATAGAGTTGCCTTTTGATAAATCAACGAACAACTCTTTTACACTTCTGTTTTGGTCTTTTGTATATTCAAATCCAGCATCTTTTTGTAAGATTTGTATCTCTTCTTTGGAAGTATCTAAAACCACACCATTTGTAAGTTCTCTTGCAGCTGCTAGTTTTATAATATCACCTGCAATTGCAAAAAGTTTCTCTTTTACTTTTGATTTTAATTTAGCAAAACTACCTTTTCCAAGTCTATCCAACAATGCAGTATTTCCACTATCTGCCACATATCTATCAATAATATCAATATTTTCTACAGGTATAAAAAGTTTATCTTCATTGGCATAAACCAATCGTACAAAATCCCTTTTTGCACCCATAACAACAATTGGCTCTACACCTTCAAACTGCCCTATTCCATACTCTTCATGAACTACAAAATCTTTTACTCTAAGTTCATCAAGAATAATCTTAACTTTCTTTTTTCGCCGTTTTTTTATCTCTTTATTTAAAGATATTATCACTTCATCTTTTGAGAGTAAGTTTAAAATATAATCTTCATAAACATACTTAATATTTGTATCTTTTAAGTCTAATTCACAAGCTCTTATTCTAGCTTCTGTAGCTGAAATAATTGTTACTTTCTTCTCTTTATGAAATGTCAAAAACTCATTTATATTTGAAGGGATTATCTCTTTATATTCATCACTTCTCAAAATAGGTGTAGTAGAAAGTATTTCATCCTTTGATATTCGTTTATCATCAAATATATAAACCTCTTCACACTCTGCAATAGCTTCTTTAGTGATAACACTATTTAGTTTCTGCGTATAATATTCACCTAATTTACCCAAATACCAAAAGCCTAAAGAGTGTATATCTTTAATAAATGCATCACTACTACTTGTATTAATTTGTTCATTTATTAACTCTAAATTTTCTTCATCTAGTGCTAAAAAAGCTGGATGTATATCAAACTCTTCTATCTCATCTTTAAAAGATTTCTGATTTTCAACATCAAACTGCCTAATACCCTCAATCTCATCATCAAACAATGAGATTCTATAGCTATATTCACTATTAGGTGGATAAATATCTATAATATCCCCACGAATTGAAACCTCTCCACTACTTGTAACAATATCAACAAAATAATATCCCCAAGCATAAAGTTTATCTTTAAACGATGTAAGATTTAAAGTATCAGCAAAACAAATAGAAAACTTGTCAAAACATTTACTACTTGGCATTGGATAACTTATAGTTCGGATAGGTGCTATTAAAATCTTATCTTGTTTTTTATAGTCATAGTACTTTGACAAGACTTTTGTTATATCTTGTATCTCTTCACTAAAAGAGAGTAAGTCATCGCCATATGCAGCCCTAAAATCACTAAGTACAAAAGGTGTTTTCCCTTGGTATGCTACTATATCACTTGTGATTTGTGCTTGTTTATCGTCATTAACTATTATAAGTTGAGTATCGTTGTTGTCTTTTAAGAATTTATATATATTGTTCATTAAATGCATTATATCAAAAAACTATTTAATTAGTATCTATAACAATAAAGGTAGTTATGAAGCTAGTTTTGATAAAATAGAATAATAACTTAACAATTAATAAATAGGAAGGCATATGAAAAGTTTATGGAATAACGAAGAAGCAAAGAAATATAAAACAGATTTAGATTTACGAGTTTATACTTCAAGATTATTAGGAAAAGATAGTTCTTTGGTTTTACATGGTGGTGGAAATACTTCTGTAAAATCTACTGTTATAAATCTTTTTGGTGAAACTGAAGATATTTTATATGTTAAAGGTAGTGGTTGGGATTTGGCAACTATTAAAGCTGAAGGTTTTGCTCCTGTGAAAATGGATATGCTTCTTAAAATGAGTAAATTAAAAGAGCTTAATGATACAGATATGGTAAAGTACCAAAGACTTGCAATGATAAATCCTTCTGCTCCAAACCCTTCTGTTGAAGCTATTTTACATGCTATTATTCCTTTTAAATTTGTTGACCATACTCATACTGATGCTGTTGTTACTATTACAAATACGGCAGATGGTGAAAAAAGAATTAAAGAACTTTATGGTTCAAAAGTTTTAATTATACCTTATATTATGCCTGGATTTGTTTTGGCAAAATTAATTTATGATATGACAAGAGATGTAAATTGGGATGAATTAGAGGGTATGGTTTTATTAAATCATGGTCTTTTTACTTTCAATGATGACGCAAAAAAATCTTATGAAAAAACAATAGAGTTAGTTGATAAAGCAGAAAGATATCTTAGAAATAAAGGTGCTATTATAAAGAGTGAGAATCATAAAGAAACTATTTCAACTTTACAATTAGCAAAAATAAGAAAAGAGATTTCTGTTATAAAAGGAACTGCAACAATCTCTATTTTTAATAATTCAAATGAAGCAATTAGTTTTTCTAATAAAGATATTGATAGGATATCTCAACATGGTCCACTAACTCCTGACCATGTAATACGAACAAAAAGAATACCTGCTATTCTTAGTGATAATTTTGAAAATGAATTAAAACAATATGTTAAACAATACAAAGAGTATTTTCAAGAACACAAAACAGAACAAAAACTTTTAAATCCTGCTCCTAATTTTGCTATTTTACCAGAAAATGGGAGTTTATCTTTTGGAAAAAATACAAAAGAAGCAAATATAATTAAAGATATAAATAACCATACTTTTGAAGCTATTTTAAAAGCAGAGAAATTAGGTGGGTACAAAGCTTTATGCTCTAAGAGTATTTTTGATGTTGAATATTGGGAATTAGAACAAGCAAAATTAAAAAAAGGTGGATCAAGTCCTGAATTTAGTGGAAAAGTTGCAATTGTTACTAGTGGAGCTAGTGGTACAAGTTTAGCAATTGCTAAAATATTAAATGCAAAAGGTTGTGCTGTAGTAGTACTTGACCCAGATGTTTCAGTAGAAAAATTATTAGGAAAAGATGATATTATGGGTATTCAATGTGACTTAACATCAAATATAGAGATAAAAGAATCGTTAGATAAAACAGTAAAAAGTTTTGGTGGAATTGATATAGTTGTAAGTATGCCTACAGAGTTATCTTGTCATAAGAAACTTATCGAACATGCAGCACCATTTCTAAAAGTAGGATTCAATCCAACAATAGTAATGATAGAATCTAAAATGTCTTCTGAATTAAATGAAATTGCTTCTGATAAATTAGGTAGATATAAAATAAGAGTAAATACTTTACATCCTAATGATATTTTAGATACCGATATTTTGACTAATAAAGTTTTAGAAAATAAGGCAAAAGAAAATAGTATGAGTGAAAAAGAATATAAAGTAGACAATCTTGCTCAATTAGTATGTACAATGGCTGGGGAAACTTTTACTAAAACTGTTGGTAGTAAAGTTTGTATTGATAGCTATAGTGATAAAATCATATAGAATTT
>CAYUNC010000009.1:0-20517 GCA_964445915.1 uncultured Arcobacter sp. | reverse complement strand
CTGTTGGTAGTAAAGTTTGTATTGATAGCTATAGTGATAAAATCATATAGAATTTATGATATACTAATTTATTAACTAAATGGAGATATTTAATGTCTAAACTACAAAAAGATATATTAGATTTTTTACAAATATTAAAACCTGAGCTGTCAGCTCAAGGTATCACTTCATTAGGATTATTTGGTTCTATTGCTAAAAATACAAATCATTTAATTAGTGATATTGATATAGTATATAAAACATCAGATAACTTTATAAATAAACACAAAGGTTGGAGTGCATTTACATATTTAAATGAACATCTTAGAGATAAGGTTGCCAATAAATTTAATACAAATGTTGATATGTTTGATTTGAATTCATCAAGTAATCTAAAAGATAAAATTCATAAAGAAGCCTTATATGTATAATACTGATGATTTAGATAGACTTAAGTTAGTATCTATAAAAATAACATATATTATAGATATTTGTAGTATTGGTATCGTTAAAGCATTAGAAGATGAAAAAGTAACTAGACCTGCTATTATGATGCACTTAACTTCTATAGCAGAACAATTTGTAAAAATAAAAGATATTAATTTATTAAATAAATTTGACGAATCAGATATTAAAGGTGCAATAGATACAAGAAATTTTATTGCTCATGATTATGAGGGTATTAATTTACCAATAATTGAATTTATCATTAGAGATAAATTGCCAAATATTAAAATACAAATTGATAATATATCTATATAATTTAAATTATTGATATATCAATAAACTATTTTTTCTTTTCTAGAAACTATCTTATGAAAATACATAACTAATACAATAATAAATAATCCAATTAAATGTGTATTTTGAACAATTGGAAAATAACTTTCAAATCCTATTACTTTATCTGTGATTAATAAAAATATAGCTGATGTAGCAAATGAAACTCTTTCAAGAATATTAGTTTTTTTATCCCAATATCCTTCCATAACAATTGAAAATGCCATAATTCCTAAAATTGCAAATGAAAATATTTCTATTCTTTCAAGCCAACTACCTATTATTAAAGGTGTAAATGCAAATAATAGTGGAATAATATACATTCCTTTTCCTACTTTCCAAGCCACAAAACCAGTTTTCATTGGTGGTGTTTTTGCTATTGCTGCTGCAGCAAAAGCTGCTAAACATACTGGTGGAGTAAGATTTGAATCTTGTGACAACCAAAATATAATTAAATGTGCTGATAATAAATATAATGTAACTTCAGGAAGTGTAACTCCAGAATTTACAAGCATTGCCATTTCAGGAGTTAGCATAAGTCCTACAAGTGCAGGAGCAGATAATACTGATAAAACAACATAAGATGCTGTTACAGGAAGTCCCATACCTAGAATTAATGATGCAAGAGCTATTAAAACAATAGCAATAAGAAGTGAATCTCCTGACCACTCCATAATAAGTTGTGAAAATGTAATTCCAACTCCAGAAATATTAATAACACCAACTATAATACCAACTGCAATAAGTAAAATACCTGTTACAACCATATTTTGGCTACCTAATGCAAAAGCTTCAAGTATCTCTTTTATACCCATTCTTTTATGTTTAGTTAAATATGAAGAGGCAATAATTGCAACTATAGCAATTCCAGCAGAATATGTAGGTGTAAATCCATAAATCAAAAGCCCCACAAGTGTAGATAATGGAATTATAAAATGAAAACCTTCTCTTAAAAGTGGAAGTATTTTTATATTGTTATTTTCCCCTTTTATATTATGTTCTTTTGCGTGAATATTTATATAAAAAGCGATAGATGCAAAATATAAAATAGCAGGTAAAATTGATAGTGTAATAATAGTTACAAAAGATATACCTGTCATTTGTGCCATTATAAATGCTCCTGCTCCCATAATTGGTGGCATAATTTGTCCACCAGTACTTGCTGCTGCTTCAACTGCTGCTGCAAATGTTGGTTTGAAACCTGCTTTTTTCATCATAGGAATAGTTATAGAACCAGTTGATACTGTATTTGCAACTGCACTTCCTGAAATAGTACCCATAAGTGCAGAAGAAAAAACTGCAACATGACCAGTACCACCAGTATATTTCCCAGCAACTGCCGTTGATACATCAACAATAAAATCTCCAGCACCTGATTTTAATAAAAATGCAGCAAATAGAATAAACATAAAAACATAAGTAGACGAGATAGTTGCTATTGGACCAAATAATCCTTCACTTGTATAAAACATTCTATATAAAAATCTTTCATAATTCATACCAGCAAATGCAAAAGTTCCATCTATATATTGACCCAAAAATAAAATATATGCAATACAAAACAATATAAGACCAGGGATAATATAACCTGTAGATTTTTTAACCATAATAATAGCAAGTACAATTGTCATAGAAGCTACTATCAAGTCACTTAATCTCATTTGAGAATTTACAACTTCATACAAACTATCTTCAAATAATACCATATAAACAAATGTAGTTATAGAAAGTATTGCAAATAATATATTGACTATACTTATCTCATTTTCTTTTCCATTTTGCACCTCATATGTTAAGAAACCAAGAGAAGCTAATAATGCAAAGTGTGCAGAATTAAACCAAAGGTCACTAATTCCACCCCAAATATTTATACCAAAATGAAATAGTGATATAAATATTGCATATGCAAAAGTAATATATTTTAGATTATTTATTTTTATCATTATTATTCCTAAAATATATTAAAAAAAGTATTTATTTTAAGTTTGCTGGTATTTTAATACCTTGCTCTTCATAATATTTTACAGCACCAGGATGTAAAGGCATTGGAAGTCCAATAATGGCTTTTTGTAAAGACATAGCTTTTGTTGCTTTATGAATCATATTTAAAAATGGAAGATTTTCATAAATAGATTTAGTTAATAAATAAACAGTTCTATCAGGAGTATCTTTTGTAACAACTAATAAGTTTGGTTGAGCGATAGTATTAATATCTTTATCTTGACCTGGGTATGTTCCTGCCTTAATAGTAAATGGAGACCATACTGGATAGTTATCATTAATAGCTTTTAAGTTTTTAGCATCAAAATTTAAAACTTTAATATTCTTTGTACCAATTGAAGCAAAAGCATTAGTAACAGCTGATGTAGGAGGTCCAGAAGGAGTATTCATACCTTGAACTTTTCCATCTTGAAGAGCAGTTGAACTTGGTGCATAACCTAAGTATTGAATACTCATTTTATTAAAGTCAATTGCAAGTGAATTTAAAATTGTCTCAGCAGAAACTCTTGAACCTGAACTTCTTCCACCAATAGAAAATCTTTCACCATAAAGATTTTTTAAATCCATAATATTTCCAGTTTTAGCATATTTACTTTTAATAGTAAACTGCTCAACATTTTGCCATAGCATAGATACTGATCTTAAATTCTTTTTAGGTTGCCCATCATACTTTGCTTTTCCTTGCCAAGCCATAGAACCAAAAAGACCCTGTAAGATTGCAAAGTTAACTTCACCTTTTTCTAACATATCTACATTTTCACCAGAACCTGCTGATGTAATTGCTGAAAAAGTCATTTTTTCTTTTTTAGCAAGTTTTAAAGATGCAATAGTAGCAATTCCAACACCAACTGGGTAGTAAGTACCACCAGTACTAGCTGTTGCAATAACATATTTTTGTTCTGTTTTCTTTGCAGCATGTGCACCTGTAATCATTGTTGCAGTTACTACTGATGTAACTAATAATTTCTTAATAAAACTAATTTTATTCATTTTAACTCCTGCTGTTAATTATTTGAATAATTATATCATAAGAAAGTTAAAAATATTTTATAAAATATACCCCAATAACCAACCAAAAATAAACCCAATAATATGTGCATACCAAGCAACAGGAAGCCCTATAAGTAAAGGGGCAAAAGATATTAGCAATATCCAAATCACTAATCCTTTTCTATTAAATTTATCCCGTAAAGCAATAAATCCAATCAAGACACTAATTGCCCCACTAGCACCGACTAAATTAGCCCAATCACCACTATAATACATATAAGCATAACTTCCAAGAGATGTTAATAATCCACCTATAAAATATAAGATAATGTATCTAATCTTTCCTATACCCTCTTCTATTTGATTACCAAATTGGAATAGTACAAACATATTCATCAAAATATGTGCTATACCACCATGAACAAACATTGTAGATAAGGGTTGATACCAAAGTTCATATTGTAAAAAGTATATATTTAGACCAAGTTTTATATCACCATGTTCTATTGTATTTTGAACTGCAAACATTATTATATTTGCTAATATTAAAAGATTAGTTACTGTTAATTTGTTTTTCATTTTTTTTCTTATATGCTTTTTGAGCTGGTACAACATAGTTTGTATAAATAATAATAGAAATAGAGATTATAACTATTGTTATCAAAGAGTACATATTGCCAATGATTGCACTTGGCTTTCTACTTGTAACAAATGTTTTATTTTGTAGTGTAGTTATATACTCTTCAAATTCTTCTTGCTTCATAATATTTAAGCTAGCGATTCTTTTAATACTTCAGAGATATTTTCAATAGCAATAATCTCAATATCATCTTTAACTTCTTGTGGAATATCATCTAAATCTTGCTTATAGTTTTTTGCAGGTATTAAAACTGTTTTCATTTTTGCTTTATGTGCTGCTATTAACTTCTCTTTTAGTCCACCTATTGGTAATACTTTTCCAGTAAGTGTTAGTTCACCAGTCATTGCAACATCTGCTTTTATTTTAGTATTTGTTAAAATTGAATATAAAGTCAATGCCATAACAGCACCAGCACTTGGTCCATCTTTTGGTGTAGCACCTTCAGGGATATGCATATGAATATCATATGTATCACTATCATCATCTTTTACATTTATCAAACTTTTCACAACACTATGAGCTATTCTTGCTGATTCTTTCATCACATCACCCATATTTCCAGTAAGTTGTAAAGTACCTTTACCTTTAAATTTCACAGCTTCTATTTTAAGTACATCACCACCAACACTCGTCCATGCTAGTCCATTACCTACACCAATACTATTTTTCTTATCAGCTTTATCAATTTCAAAGACTGGTTTATCTAGAAAATCTTCAATATTTTTTGTATTTATTGTAACTTTTTTGATAGTTTTATTACTCAAAAGTTGTTTCACTGATTTTCTAAAAAGTTTAGCAAAAACTCTTCGTAAATTTCTTACCCCTGCTTCTCTTGTAAACTTTTCAATTATTAATTTAACAGTTGGTTCACTTAAAGTTATCTCTTTTTTATCTAAACCGTGTTTCTTTAACTCTTGAGGTATTAAATAATCTTGTGCAATATGAAGTTTCTCACTTGGCGTATAACTACTTATATGAATAAATTCCATTCTATCTCGTAATGCTACAGGAATATTTGACATATTATTTGCCGTTGCAACAAAAACACAAGCACTTAAGTCAATACTAAAGTTTAAATATAAATCTCTAAATTCATTGTTTTGTTCTGGATCTAAAACTTCTAACATCACAGCAGTAGGATCTCCTCTATGTGACGCACCTACTTTATCTATCTCATCAAGTACTATTACTGGATTCATAGTTTTAGCAGTTATTAGACCATTTACAAGTCTTCCAGGCATTGCTCCAACATAAGTTCGTCTATGCCCTCTTAATTCATTTACATCTTCCATTCCACCTAAAGCAATTCTTACAAGTGAACGCTTTAAAGCTTTTGCAATAGAGTTTGCTAAAGAAGTTTTACCAACTCCAGGAGGTCCTACAAAACATAAAACAGTTCCATTATTTTTTATCTCTTTTATATCTCTTTGCTCTAAAAGTTGTTTTACAGAAAAGAATTCCACTATTCTATCTTTTGGTTTTTCTAGTGAAAAATGATCTTTATTTAGTTGTGCTTCTACTTCACTAATATCTATTTTTTCATTAGCAATCTTGCCAAAAGGTATCTCTAAAACTTGCTCAACATAAGTTTGTAACATTGAAGCATCACTACTATCTGGATGCATACGACTTAACTTATCAATTTGTTTTTTTGTCTCTTTGTATCCCTCTTTTGGCATAAAAGGTTTTAGTTTCTTTAATTGTTTTTTTAGTTCTCTTAGCTCTTTATCTCTACTATCATCAGTACCTAATTCTTTTTGAATAGTTTTAATTTGCTCTTTTAGAAAATAGTCTTTATTATTCTTTTCCATCTTTTGATTAACTTTTTTATTAATCTCACTTTGTAATTTATAGTTATCAATCTCTTTATTTATATACTTAATAATTGATAACAATCTTTTTGAAATATCTTGTTCTCTAAATAGTTCATAAGACTCTTCTTTATTCATAGCAAGAACAGATGAAATAAGGTCAGCTACTCTTGTGGCATCTTCTGTTTCTTCTGTAGTTTTAAGTAAATCTACTGGAAATTTTGGGTTTAATTTAGAAAGAATTTTAATCTTTTTATTTAAAATACCTAGAGTCACTTCTAGCTCTTTTTTATTCGACGGAAGTGTTTTAAGATGGTCAACTAAAGCTATTAAAGGTGAACCCTTTACTACTTCTTGAACTACAACTTTTGATAAGCCTTGAAAAAGTACTTTTATTCTACCATCAGGTAGAGTAACTTTTCTCATAACATTACCAACTACACCTACATTGTAAAAAGAAGATGTTCCTCTTTTCCCCTCATTTGCAGGAGTACTCACAACTACTACTAAAAGTTTATTGTGGTCAATTGCATAATTAACTGCTTTTATATTTTGTTCATCACTCATGAAAAGTGGTGCAATCATAAAAGGATATAAAAACATATCGTCTTCTATTACTACAGGTACCTTATCAGGAAATACATCGTAATCTTTTAATTCCATATTTTACTTTAATCCAATTCTATTATTCAAAAATAGCTCTATACCAAGGTACTTCAACATCAGAAGTATTTTTCATATCTTGCCAACTTTGTTTTGTTCTTTGTTCATAAACTTCACTTGCTTTATCTTTTCCAACTCTTGTATATAGTTCAGATACCTCTTTATCAAATGAAGCTTTTGCCATATTTAAACGACTTTTTATATCTTTTACAAGGTAAATATATTCAGAATCAGGATAACTTTCTATAAAGTAATTTGCATCATTAATTGTATCATACACTAACTCTTGCTCTCTAAATTGGTATTTAAATCCCATAAATTTAGCTTTTACTTTTAAGTATCTAACATAATCAATATTTGTAGCTGTACTAAACTTTTTTAAATATTCATCAAAGTAATAAGTTGCCATAACATACTCTTCTTCATCCATATGTGCATTTGCAATTATCATCAAAGCAGATGGTAATAGTGGAGAATTTTTATGTTCTGATTCTAATGAAGTAAATGTATCATCAGCTTCATCAATACTAGCAGTTGCTATTTGTTTTAACATTTTATTGTACCAGTAAACTGCTGGCTTATTGTACTCTACACTTTTTTCTTTTGTAGAACAAGCTGTAAAGATAAACATTGCTAAGATTAGAAGAATTGATTGTTTCATATTAAATTATCCTTGTGATTTATTAATTAAGATTTTATCTAATTTTTTATTAAAAACTACCAATATTTTTAAGCATTAAAAAGTTACAATCATTTATAAAAATCAAAAAAGGCAACAACTTGGAAATAACAATCATTGGAAATGGGAATATGGCACAAGCTATTATAAGTGGGCTTATCAAAGCATCTTACAAGATAGAAGTAGTAGGAAGAGATATGGCAAAATTAGAACAGTTACAAAAACAAATGCCACAAATTAGTATAAATACTTTTACAAATAACTATGATATTACAAATAAAAATATTATTTTTTGTGTTAAACCATATAATTTAATTGAAGTTGGTCAAAAACTTACAGGTGAAGCTTCAAGTTTTTATTCTGTTTTAGCAGGTACTACTATTGCTAGTTTAAAACAACATATTTCATCAAAAAGTTATGTTCGTGCAATGCCAAATGTATCAGCAAAATTTAATAAATCTATGACAACTCTTACAGGAGATGAAGATTTAAAAGATGAAGCTGTAAAGATATTTAATTTTATTGGAAATACTTTATGGGTTGATACACAAAATGAACTTGATATTGCTACAGCAGTAGCAGGTAGTGGACCTGCATTTTTGGCACTTTTTGCTGATGGTATTATTCAAGGTGGAATAGATGCAGGACTTAAAAAAGAAGATGCATTAACATTAACAACTGCACTTTTTAATGGATTTACTCCACTTTTAGAAGATGATGAGCCAAAAGATATTATCAAAAAAGTAATGAGTCCAAATGGAACTACTCAAGCAGGATATGAATATCTTGTAGAACACAAAGTAAAAGAGGAAATATCAGCAACTATACAAACAGCTTACAATAGAGCTTTAGAACTTGCTAAGAGCTAAATATAAAGCTTTTTCCCTATTTGAAACTATACTAGCACTTGTTATTTTATCTATTGTAATAAGTGGCTTTAGTAAAATACTCACACAAAATAACTCTTTTAAAATTTATAGTGATTTACAAAAAATAGAAAATAACTTTAATCAAACAAATAATGTAGAAAATATTGATACTATCAATTTAATACAATACCAATGAAAAAATCATTTATTTTATTAGAACTGATTATCTCTATTGTTTTATTATCAGTTATTTTCTTAACAACTACTACAATCTTACTCAAAGTAAATAAAGTCAACAAATCAAATCTTACAACAAATTTAACTAAACTAGAATTTGAAACTACTAAACTATTTTTAATAAATATTTTAAAAAAAGAGAAAAATTTAAATAAAATAAAATATATAAATAATAATTTATACTACAACAATAATCTACTTCAAGAAAATATATCTACTTTTAAAACCAATAAACAAAACCATCTGTACCAAATAGATATTTGTATCAATTTATATCAAAACATATGTCAAAAATGGATAATAAAATGAATAGACTGAAAAGCTCATTTGCCCTGCTTCTTACAATAAGTTCCTTAGGATTCTTTTCATATTTAAGTATCACTATACTAGAAACAAAAAATATATCTTCTACAATTGATTCTTACAAATATTTACACCTACAAGCAAATATACATTTAGAATATATTAAAAAGTATATTTTAACTCATACTAAAGATGAAATAAATAATTTTAAATTAAAAGATAACAGATTTGATGTTCAAATTGGAATTAAAGAAGATAATAATATATCAAAATATGATATTTTTATTAAGACAAAAGATAAAAGTCCTATTAGTATTTATGCAAGATTGTTAAACTAAACAATCTCCTAATTCTAATCTTGCACCTCTAATATAATCAACAACACTCATCATCTTTTTTGATGGAGGTTGTATATGTGTGATTTTAATAGTACCTTTTTGACAACCAACTATAATAAAATCTTTTTGTATATCCAAAATCTCACCAGTTTTATTTTGTGAAGTTTTATCATTTAAACTACACTCTTTTATTTTCAATCCAGATTCTAAAAAAATATCTGGCCAAGATTTATAAGCTTTAAATTTCTGATAAAAATCTTTTGCATTTATAAATTCAATTTTTCCATCATCTTTTATAATTTTTTTACAGTGACTAGCTTGAGATATATTTTGTTTCTTTGGACTTATTTTGTCAAAGTTTCTTAAAGTTTCCAATGTTAAACTACTTGCTTTTTGTGCTAAACTATCAAAAAGGTCAGCTACATACATATCAGATGTTATTTCAACATATTCATATCCTAATATATCTCCACTATCAAGTCCCTCTTCCATCATCATAGAAGTTACTCCAGCATATTTATCATCATTTAAAATAGCTTGTTGAATAGGACTAGCACCTCTATATTTTGGTAAAAGTGAAGCATGAAGATTGATACATGGTGCAATATCTAAAATATCTCTAGGAAGTATTTGTCCATAAGCAGCTACAACAATAAAATCAGGTTTTAAATTCTCAATCGTTGATTTTGTTGTTGTATCTTTTAAGTTAGTTGGTTGATATATTGGCAATGACATTCCATTGTCTAAGCAAAATTGTTTTATATGAGGAGGTGTAAGTATCTGTTTTCTACCAACTTTTTTATCAGGTTGTGTATAAAGTGCAACAATTTCAAAATCTTCTTCCAATAATCTTTCAAAAATTGTAGTAGCATAATCAGGTGTCCCCATAAAAACTATTCGCATCTAAAAATTGTCCCTATATTATGTTTGTTTTCTAATAAATATTCTTTTGCTCCAGTTAAATCAAAACCACTTCCAAGATACATTTGCATTTTATTTTTAATTAAAAAGTCTGCTGCTTTTAGTTTTGTAACTATTCCACCTGTAGCAAAATCACTATTTGCACTATGTGTTGCTTCTAACTCTTCATTAGAAATAGAATTAACAACTTTTTGCATAACTGCATCTTTATTTTCATGTGGATTAGAATCATAATAACCATCAATATCTGTTAATATTACTAATAAATCTGAATTAAAATGATATGAGATATGTGCTGAAAGTTGGTCGTTATCACCAAATACAAGCTCATCTACAGCTGTAACATCATTTTCATTTATAATTGGTACTACACCATTTTTTAATAAAGTATTAATAGCATCATTTGCATGATTCAATCTTTGTTTATCTTTGAAAATTGAAGCTTCTAATAATACTTGTGAACAAATTATATTGAATTTATTGAATTTTTTTCTATATGTATCTAATAAAAGTGGTTGTCCTATTGAAGCTAGGGCTTGTTTATTTGCTATGATACTTTTATCAAGTTTAAGTAAAGTATATCCAGCAGCAACTGCTCCTGAACTTACTAGTATAACTTCATTATTTTGTTCTTTTAATAATGCAATAAACTCAACTAAATTTGTCAATCTATCAAGAGCTAAAGCTCCATCTTGAGTTAATACAGCACTACCAACTTTTAGAACTAATCGTTGCATTTCTTCTGCATACTTACCAAATCATAAAGTGCAAATTTTACACTTTTTACATTTTGATTTGTAACTGATGATATTGGTAAAATAAAATATGGTAAATCATCATTATATTTATTGAATACTAAATCTTGAACATAGTATTTTTTCTCTTTATCAAAAGCAAAATCATTTTCATTTGATACTTCAAGACCAATATCTTTAATAAACTTCTCAACCAAATCATTTAATTCTTCAGGATTAATAGCATCTATTTTTGTCAAAACAATTGCAAATTTTCTTTTTGCAAGTTCAGGTGAAAACTTAGCAACTTCTTCTTTTAAAACAGTATATTGTTCTAATGTTTCTCTATAATTTGACATATCAATAGTAAACAATAAAGTTTGAGTTCTTTCAATATGCTTTAAAAAGTCAAGTCCAAGACCTTTACCTTCACTAGCTCCACCAATAATACCAGGAATATCAGCCATTACAAATGAATTATATTCTCCAACATCCACAACACCTAAATTAGGAATAAGTGTAGTAAATTCATAATTTGCTATTTGTGGATGAGCATTTGAAGTTGTAGATATTAGTGTTGATTTTCCAACATTTGGGAAACCTACAAGTCCAACATCAGCAATTAGTTTTAATTCTAATCTAATTGTTTTTACAATTCCAGGAAGTCCTGGTTGTGAATATTTTGGAGTTTGATTTCTTGAACTTTTAAAGTGATAGTTTCCTAATCCACCTTTTCCACCTAAAGCTAAAAGATATGTATCGCCTTCTTCTACTAAGTCTAACAGCACTTCATTAGTTTGTACATCAACAACTTGAGTTCCTGGTGGTACTTTTAAAATAAGGTCATCAGCTGACTTTCCAGTCATTCTACTTCCCATACCTTGTCGACCATTATCGGCTTTTAATGTATGTCTTCCTTTATACCAAGAAAGTGTATCTGTATTATTATCAACTATAAATGATACATCTCCACCTTTTCCACCATCTCCACCATCAGGTCCACCTTTTACAACAAACTTTTCAGTACGAAATGATGTACAACCTGGTCCACCTTTTCCAGATGTAACAGTAAATTCAGCTTTATCTACAAACATATAACTACCTTATTTTATTTTAAAATTAAAAAAGGCACTATAGCAAAAGATGCCATAGTGCCTTAATTTAAATAATTTCTTTTATCTACGACTATGAAGCGTAAACAGAAACTTTTTTTCTTTTTTTATCTTTAACTTCAAATTTAACTTCACCATCAATTAAAGCATAAATTGTGTGGTCTTTTCCAATTCCAACACCATTTCCAACGTGTACTTTTGTACCTCGTTGTCTTATGATAATGTTACCAGCAATCACTTGCTCTCCACCAAACTTCTTCACACCAAGTCTACGACCTGCTGAATCTCTATTATTCTGTGTACTACCTTGACCTTTCTTATGTGCCATTGTATACTCCTTACGCTGCTATTTTAGTAATTCTAATTCTAGTGAAGCTTCTTCTGAAACCTCTTTTTAGTTTACTATCTTTTCTTCTTCGTTTTTTGTAGATGATAACTTTTTTATCTCTACCTTCAACGATAACTTCTGCTGTTACTTTTGATTTTGCTACATCTTTACCAGTTTTTAATGTTTTACCATCATTTACTGCAATAACTTCTGCAAACTCTATAGTGTCTTTTGGTTCTTTGCTTAGCTTATCAACATTTAAGATATCGCCTTCTGATACTTTGTATTGTTTTCCACCAGTTTTTATAATTGCGTACATTGTACTAATCCTTCTATTTTCGTGAAACGGATTTTAGCTTATTTTAGATTAAAGTTTGTTTAAGTTGTGATAATTTACCAACAAATTTAAACAATCGCTATAATATCCATCTCAACCATTGCATTTTTTGGTAAACCCTTAACTTCTATCGTACTTCGTACGGGTTTATGTTCACCAAATACCTCAGCCATAATTGTATTTACTACAGCAAAATCATTCATATCAATTAAAAAAATATTTACTTTAATAATATTATTTATTGAACTTTTATTGTCATCTAGTATTGCTTTTATATTTTTAAATACTTGTTTTGTTTGTATTTCAATATTGTTTTCCAACATCTCACCATCAGTAGTTAATGCTATTTGCCCCGATGTATAAAGCATTCCATTTACTTTTACAGCTTGTGAATATGGTCCAATAGCCGAGGGGGCATTATTTGTATGTAAAAATTCCATAGTTATTCCTTGTGTATATTTTAAAAAATTATTATTATTTAATCTAAATTAAAAGGTACTAATTTACCTTTTTTCAAATTCATAATATTTCCTTGAATTTTCCTAATAAGTTTTATTTTATTTGGCAAATCACCATATTTTATTTGTTCTAATTTTTTAGTATAAAAATTTGCAAGCATCATTATCATCATTTTTGTTAGTTGCTCTTTCGAATATACTTTAATGTCTTCATTTAATAACAATCCTCTTAATGTAGGGTTGTTAATATCATTTAATAACATCTCAAACTCTATTTTATGTGTTTCAAACATACTTATATCTACTGTATTTAAAACTTCATCTAAAAAGTCTGGATTTTCTAAAACAGTCTTAATAATCTCTAATTCTGAAATATCTATTTGAGATAGTTGTACTGGCTTTCTTCTATGAGTATTGTGTTGAACATTTACTAAATTTTGATTTATATTTAATTTACTTGCTATATTTTTTGAATATTCATTTTGTAAAATAGGACTTAATGTTGCTAAGTATTCATTTGCTTCTTTTAAGGCATTTTGTTTTTCGCTTGGATTTGATAAGTCATACTTATTAACAATAAAATCAATCACATAAGGTATAAAAGGTTGAGGATTTGAAAACATCTGATTCAACTCTTCAATCTTTTTATTTTGTACCATATCAGCAGGGTCTTGTCCATCAGCAAATATAACAACTCCACCATCAAAACTACTCGTACCACTTGTCAATAACATACTAGCTTTATATGCAGCATTTAATCCAGCTTTATCTCCATCATAAGCAACTATTACTTTTGGCTCACCTCTTTTTAAAACAGGTAAATGGTCTGCTGTTAGTGCTGTACCTAAAGTTGCAACTGCATTGTTAAATCCAGCTTGATGAAGCATAATAACATCTAAATATCCTTCAGTTACAATAATCTCATTTTTTTTGTATATTAAATCTTTAGCAAGATTGTAACCATATAAAAGCCTTGATTTATTAAATATTTTTGTTTGTGGTGAGTTTACATACTTTGCATTATGTCCAGTAATAGTTCTACCACCAAATCCAACAACTTTACCATTTAAAGCATAGATAGGAAAAGTAATTCGCTCTATAAATCTAGAATATAATCCATTTTGCCCAGTATCAACAATTCCAAAATCTTTCGCATCTGCTAAGTTTAAGAAGTTTTGCTTTAGATAGTTAATTGTATCCCCAGATACAGGAGCATATCCTATCTCAAACTTTTCTATAGAACTTGATGATATTCCTCTACTATCTAAATAATCACTTGCAGTTTTATTATGAACTAATAGTTTTTGATAGTATTCATTTACTTTTGTGATGATTGTTAAATCTTGTTTTTTATAATCCCCATCATACTCTAAAGTTACATTTACCATTGAGGCTAATTTTTCTAAAGTTTCAGGATAAGAGAGTTTTTCATACTCCATTACAAAGTTTATACTATCACCACCTACCCCACAACCAAAACAATGATAGATTTGCTTTGCAGGGCTTACTACAAAAGATGGTGTTTCTTCTCCATGGAAAGGACAACAAGCCTTAAAGTTTGCACCTGTTTTTTTTAATTCTAAGAATTGTGAGATAATATCTACAACTTCTAGATGAGTTTTAAGGTTTTCTATGGAGTCTTTTGTTATCATAAGGGTATTATAACACACATAAATAAATTAAGGTTAAAAATTGAACGAATTATTTCCAGATTTTAGAGATCCACTTTTTGGTATTATGGTTATTGTATTATCTATATTTGTTATCTCATTTTTAACATATTCATTTGGATTATACAAAGAAAGACTAGCACGAAGAGAGTATAGAAAACTATTAAGAAGATTTGAAATAGGTACTCTAAAAGAGGATGATTTTGTTCATCTTTATACTACATACAACTTACCTTTTGATTCTATTTTATTATTAGCTTCAACATTTTTACATAAAGGTAACTACTCTAAAGCTATATCTGTATATCTGACATTACTAGAAGTTGTAGATGACAATATTAAGAAAGAGGAGATATTGGAGCTTTTAGGAAGTGCATATTATAAAGGTGGATTCTTACAAAGAGCAAAAGATATATATCTTAAAATTTTAAAGTTTTCTGCTAGAAATCTAATAACTCTAAATGCACTTTTAATTATTTATCAAAAGTTAAATGAATATGATAAAGCGATGGAAATTTTAAATGTTCTAGATGAGCTAGGTGAAGATATTGAGCTTGAAAAGACATATATTAAAACACTTGAAATATTAAATAGCCCTGTTATCTCTTATGACAAAAGGTCTGCGATTTTACTTGATATATTTGAGCAAAATACACTAATACAAAGATTGGTTATTGAATTTCTGATTAAATTTAATAAACAACTTTTTTGGAACAATATACAACATTTCAATATCATCAATTGTATAGATATTTTATGGCATTTAGATTTTAATGATATTAATTATGACATTGTTAGCCAGTACCCTATTTTAGAAGAACTTTATACTGCAAAAGGTTATATTGATACATCTGACCACAGTGATATATTTGAATTTATGGTACTTATTTCAATACAAAAATCTCCTATAAAAATGGAGATAGATTTAAATTTTGAATTTATGTGTACAAAGTGTAAAAAAACACATCCTATTTATGAGTCAAGATGTCCTCATTGTAATGGTATTTTGACTTTTATTGTTGAACCAAAACTATCTCGTAAAACTTTAAATATTTCTAGTTTTCTATAAAAGCAAAAAATGAAAAAAGTTTATATATATAGTGATGGAAGTAGTTTAGGTAATCCAGGTGCTGGTGGTTGGGGTACAGTATTAAAATACAATGATACAGTAAAAGAGATTTCAGGTGGTCAAGCTGATACTACAAATAATCAAATGGAATTAAAAGGTGCTATTGAGGGTATTAAACTTTTAAAAGAGCCTTGTGAGGTTATTTTAACTAGTGATAGTAAGTATGTGGTTCAAGGTATAAATGATTGGCTAACAAACTGGATAAAGAACAATTGGCGAACTGCTGGTAAAAAACCTGTTAAAAATTTAGATTTATGGCAAGAATATGTTAAAATATCTCAACAACATAATGTTCAAGCTTTTTGGGTAAAAGGTCATGCTGGTCATGAAGAAAATGAAAGATGTGATTTCTTAGCTAGAGATGAAGCAGAGAAAATAAAAGAAAGATTATAAAAAAATAAAAAAGGATATAAAACTAATGCAAAAAGAATATACACAATTAGAAAAGTGTTTGGATTATCAGTTTGAAGATAAAAACCTGATAATCGAGGCTCTAACACACAAAAGTTATAAAAAAGCATACAACAATGAAAGATTAGAATTTCTAGGAGATGCTGTACTAAACCTTATAGTTGGAGAATATTTATATCATAAATTCCCCCAATCAAATGAGGGAGATTTATCTAAAACACGAGCTAGTTTAGTAAATGAAAAAGGTTTTACTAGACTTGCACTTGCTATTAATTTAGGTGATTATATATATTTATCTGATGCTGAAGACAGAAATGAAGGGCGACATAAAGCGTCTATACTTTCTGATGCTTTTGAAGCTATTATGGGTGCTATTTATATAGAAGCAGGGATTGAAACTTTAAAACCAATGGTTTTTAAACTTCTTGAAAGTAACTATGAAAAGATAACTTTAGATGAACTTTTTAGTGATTATAAAACAGCTTTACAAGAAGTAACACAAGCAAAGTTTGGTTGTATTCCTGAATATAAGTTAGAAAACTCCACCGGTCCTGACCATCAAAAAGAATTTGAATTAAGCTTATGGATAAATCAAACTGTATATGCAACAGCAACTGGAAAAAGTAAAAAACTTGCTCAACAAAAAGCAGCAAAAATAACACTTGATAAAATACAAGGTAAAGTATAATGCAAAATACATTTGGACAAAAATTCTGTTTTACAACTTTTGGTGAATCTCATGGAAAAGCTTTAGGTGTAATAGTTGATGGTGTACCTGCTGGTATCAAAATAGATATTGAATTTATCCAAAGTGAAATGGACAGAAGAAAGCCAGGAAAAAGTGAAGCTGAAACCGGTAGAAAAGAATCTGATATTATTGAAATACTAAGTGGTACATTTGAAGATGAGAGTGGTCAAATGGTAACTACTGGTACAAGTATAGCTATGGTTTTATTTAATGAAAACCAAAAAAGTAAAGACTATGATAATGTAAAAGATTTATTTCGTCCAGGTCATGCTGATTTTACTTATTTTCACAAATATGGATTAAGAGATTATCGTGGTGGTGGTAGAAGTAGTGCTAGAGAAACTAGTGCTAGAGTTGCAGCTGGTGCAATTGCAAAACTATTTTTAGATGAATTAAATATAAAAGTTGAAAGTGGATTGCTAGAGATTGCTGGGATTAAATCTGAAACTTTAGATTTTGAATATGCTAAGAAAAATATTCTTTTTACTTTAGATAAAAATCAAGAGGCAAAACAATTAAAAGCAATACAAGATGCGAAAAAAGACCACGATAGTGTTGGTGGTGTTGTTTTAGTTAAGGCTTCAAATATTCCTATTGGATTAGGTGAGCCAATGTACCATAAACTAGATGGTCAAATTGCATCTGCTATGATGGGTTTAAATGCTGTAAAAGCTGTAGAGATTGGTGATGGTATAGATGCTTCAAGAAGTACGGGAAGTGCTAACAATGACCAAATACGAGACAATGGATTTGAATCAAATCATAGTGGTGGGATATTAGGTGGAATTAGTAATGGCGATGATATTATCACAAAGATTTATTTCAAACCTACACCTTCAATTTTCATAGAACAAGATACAGTAAATACTAAAAATGAAAATATGACTTATAAGCTTAGTGGTCGTCATGACCCTTGTGTAGCTATTCGAGGAAGTATTGTTTGTGAATCTATGATGGCTTGTATTTTAGCTGATATGGTGCTTTTAAATAGTACATCTAAGCTAGAAAATATTAAGAAAATATATAATAAATAGGAGTTAATATGGATATAATTATTTTATTAGTATTAGTTTTTATTGTTTGGAAAACTATGAAATTTGCTTATGATGCAATGAACAAAAAAATAGAAACTATGAATAAAGATAAGAATACTGAAATAAAAGATGACAACAATTAGAACTCTTCTAATTACTCTTTTACTCATAAGTTCATTGAGTGCTGGAAATATAAATATAGCTGTTGCTGCAAATGTTAGTTATGCTATTGATGATTTAAAAAAAGAGTTTAATAAGCTTCATCCAAATACAAATGTAAGAGTTACTTTAGGTGGAAGTGGAAAACTAACTGCTCAAATAAAATATGGAGCTCCATATCAGATATTTATGTCTGCAAATATGTTATATCCTGATACACTATACAAAGAAAATCTAGCTATTACAAAACCTTTTATTTATGCTCAAGGTGGCTTAGCAATTTTAAGTAATAAAAAACAAGATTTTTCAAAAGGTATATATTTAAGTGAAGATATAAATATAAAAAAAATAGCCATAGCAAATCCAAAAACAGCACCCTATGGAAAAGCAACTATTGAAGTTCTTAAAAATCTTAAGATTTATAATAAGATAAAACATAAGTTTATCTATGCAGAATCTATCGCACAAACAGTTTCTTATACTGTAACTGCAACTGATATAGGATTTGTTGCAAAGTCTTCACTATATAGTCCCAAGATGTCAGAATTTAAAAAAGATATAAATTGGGTAGATATAAATAGTTCACTTTATACTCCAATAAATCAAGGAATAGTTATCTTAAAATCTGGGAAAGACAATGATGAAGTAAAGGCATTTTATGATTTTATTAAAAGTAACAAAGCAAAAGAAATATTTAAAAAGTTTGGATATATAGTATTATGAATTTAATTTTAGCAACGGTAAGTAATATAGAAAATTGCGACAATCTACATATTGTAAAGTTTGATTTTCAAGGTGCAACTTTAAGTATGATGAGCTTGGATATAAATCCAAATATTAAAATAGGAACAAAAGTAAAACTAATCACAAAATCAACAAACATAGTACTAGCAAAAGACTTAACTGGAAACATAAGCTTCTCAAATGAATTAAAATGTACCATAAAAAATATAGAAAATGGAAAACTTTTAAGTAGTATAAAACTACAAATATTTGATACACTTTTAGAATCAATAATTACAGTTGACTCATCTAATAAAATGGATTTAAAAGTTGGAGATGAAGTAACAGCTTTTATTCAACAAAGTGAATTGTCTATTTTGGAAGTTTTAGATAACTAAATTCATATATAATTCCAGTTCTTAAAGAAAAGTATGTCAAATAGACATACTTTTAAACAAAATAAATTTTTAATGATATGATAAATAAAAATATCAAGGATTAAAAATGGAACTTGCAAATAATGATAATATAATTTTATATACAGATGGAGAAATAGAACTAAATATTTCTTTGAATAAAGATACTATTTGGCTAACTCAAAAGCAAATAGCACAATTATTTGATAAAGATATAAGAACTATAAATGAACATATTCAAACAATATATAAGCATAAAGAATTAGATAAAAATCCAACTATCCGGAAATACAGGATAGTTCAAAAAGAGGGAAATAGAGAAGTTACAAGAGATGTAATACATTATAATTTAGATATGATAATTTCTATAGGATATAAAGTTAATTCTATTAAAGCTACAAAGTTTAGACAATGGGCAACAAAAGTATTAAAAAACTATATCACAAATGGCTACACAATAAATAGCAATAAAATTACAAATGATAGATTTGTATCACTTGAAAATAAAGTTAGCTTATTAAGTAAAAAATTAAATATATTAGAAGATAAAAAACTCAAACCAACTCATGGAATATTTTATGATGGGCAAGTTTTTGATGCGTATAAATTTGTATCAGATTTAATAAGAGAAGCAAAGTCTAGCATAGTACTTATAGATAATTATTGTGATGATAGTGTCTTAACTTTATTTAGTAAAAATCAAAATATAGATGTAACAATATATACTCATACTATTTCAAAACAATTAAAACAAGATTTAGATAAATATAACTCTCAATATAAATCTATGAGTATAAAAAGTTTTAAAGATTCACATGATAGATTTATGATAATAGATGAAAAAGATATTTATCATATTGGAGCAAGTTTAAAAGACCTTGGTAAAAAGTGGTTTGCTTTTTCTAAGATTGGGATTGATGTTGGTGATATTTTAAAAAAATTAGCATAAAATAATAATAACTTTATTGCATGTTTATATATTTTATAAAACCCTTTGAAAAACCAAATTCTTCAAACTTCTTTGTTCATCTATAGCTTCAAATTCTT
>CAYUNC010000008.1:0-30037 GCA_964445915.1 uncultured Arcobacter sp. | reverse complement strand
ATAATAATATTTATTCAAACATCTAGCCTTTTTATAAAATAAATATGATTATAGCCAAATTTTTATTTAATCAATTTTAAATAAAAATAATACTTCATCTGTTTCATTTATAAAATAAGAATGTACTATTTTATAGCCTAAGCTATTTATATTAAATTTTATATCTTTAGTTGTTTTATGAGATATAAATAGCATAAGCATATCAATATCTTTTTTTATATTTTCTAATAAAGTATAACCACCTTCTATCATACTAAAATTGCTTTTTTCTAATAAGCTAAGTTTATTATCAATAGATATTTTTCTATTTGGTATTTTAAATAATGGTATTGTTTTATCAAAATCTTTTTGCTGTGAGTATATTAAAATATCTGGGTTTTTTTCAGATTTTATAAATCTTGTATCTAAAGTTGGTTTATCTATTCTAACTGTATTTCCACCAATAACTAAAAGGTCAATTTTTGTACGGATATTGTGTACTAAATTTAAACTATCTTGTGAAGTGATATATCCACCTGTCACACTTCCATCTTCTCTCATAGCAAGTTTAAAAAAAGTAAAGTTATCTTTTTGCCATTTTATAAATGGTTGTAGTAAATCTTCACTCTGTTTTAAATCTAAAACTTCTACTTCTATATTCGCTTTTTCTAATCTTTGTTTTCCACCACTTGCTTTTTTATTTGGGTCTAATGTTCCAATTACCACTTTTTTTATAGATATAGTTTCTAACAAAATAGCACATGATGGTGTTTTTCCTATATGATTACAAGGTTCTAAAGTAACATAAATCGTACAATCTTTAAAAAAATCATTATGATTTTTGGATAAATAATCGTGTATATCTTGTGAGCTTTCCATATCTTTTAAAGTTGAGTTTGGATATTTATTTAAATATGCAACTTTAAGTGCATTTACTTCTGCATGTGGAAGTCCTGCTTCTTTATGAGCATCAATAGAGAGTATTTTATTATCTTTTACAATACAAGCTCCAACTGCTGGATTTGGATATGTAAGTAGCTGATATTTCCACGCTTCTTTGATAGCTAAAGTTATATATTTATGATTATTCATTCAAATATTATAACCAATTTGACTAAAATTTAGATATAATCCAAAAAAAAGATTAAAATATATTAGGAACAAAAATGTTATATACATTAGGACATAAAATACCAGATAGTGATAGTATTATTTCAGCAATAGCTATGGCTTATTTACAAAATAAATTAGGTGTACAAACTACAGCAGTAAGGCAAGGTGATATCAATCCTGAATCTGCATTTATTTTAGATAAGTTCAATCTTGAAACTCCACAACTAAAAACTTCTTTTAGTGGTTGTGAAGTTTACCTTACAGATTTTTCTGATATTGCACAAGCTCCTGAAGATATAAAAGAAGCAACTATTATTGGTATTGTTGATCATCATAAACTTGGAGATTTAACAACTTCTATGCCACTTGAATGTTGGATAAGAGCAGTTGGTTGTACAAATACAATTATAAAAGAGATGTTTGATTATTATGAAGTAGAAATTCCTAAAGAGTTAGCAGGTGCTATGATGTGTGCAATTTTAAGTGATACTGTTATATTTAAATCACCAACTTGTACAAAACTTGATACTAAAATAACAAAAGAATTAGCATCTATTTCTGGTATAGAAGATTTTAAAGCACTTGGGTTAGAGATGTTTAAAATAAAATCAGCTGTTGTTGGAACACCAGTAAGAGAGCTTATTTTAAGAGATTATAAACCTTTTGATATGAATGGAGTTCAAGTTGGTATTGGACAACTTGAAGTTGTTGATTTATCTATCTTTGATAATATGAAAGATGAACTTTTATCTGATATGAAAATATTTAAAGAAGAGAATAATCTAAATACTGTACTTTTACTTTTAACTGATATTATGGCTATGGGAAGTGAGATATTAGTTGTTTCAGATGATAACAATATCATATCAAAAGCTTTTGATAAACAAATAGTTGATGGTAAATTTTGGGTAGATGGTTGTTTAAGCCGTAAAAAACAAGTTGTTCCTGTACTTGAACCTGCATTTTAGGAGTATAAAATGTTAACACTTGATACAGTTAAAGAAGCTCAAAAAACTTTAGAAAATATATCATATAAAACGCCATTAACTTATGCTCCAATTTTAAGTCAAACAAATAATTGTGATATATATCTAAAAAAAGAAAATCTACAACTTACAGGGAGTTTCAAACTTCGTGGAGCATTTAATAAAATTGCAAATATAAAAGATGATGTAAGAAAGTTGGGTGTAGTAGCAGCAAGTGCTGGAAATCACGCTCAAGGAGTTGCATTTAGTGCTAAACATTTTGGAATTAAAGCTACAATATTTATGCCTGAAGTTACACCTTTAACAAAAGTTAGTGGTGTGAAACATTATGGTGCAAATGTTATTTTAAAAGGTGCTAACTATGATGAATCATATAAGTTAGCAAATGAATATGCTATAAAACATAATAAAACTTTTGTTCATCCTTTTGCTGATGATGAAGTTATATCTGGGCAAGGAACTATTGCTTTAGAGATTTTAGAGCAGATGAAACAACCTGATATTTGTATTGTACCTATTGGTGGTGGTGGATTAATTTGTGGTCTTGCTACAGTATTTAAAGAGTTATCACCAAATACAAAAATAATAGGTGTTGTTTCAAGTGGAGCAAAAGCTTTAAAAGATTCTTTTGAAGCTAAACAATTATGTAAATGTGATAGTGTAAAAACTATTGCTGATGGTATTGCCGTAAGAGATGTAACACCTAAGATGCTTGATTTGGCACTTGACTTAGTAGATGATATTATTGAAGTTACTGACACTGAGATTGCAAATGCAATTTTATTTTTATTAGAGCGACATAAACTTGTAGTTGAAGGTGCAGGTGCTGTTGGTATTGCATCTATTATGCACAATAAGATTAATCTTGAAAATAAAACAGTTGTTGTTCCTATTAGTGGTGGAAATATTGATGTTACTATGCTTTCACTTATTATTGAGAAAGGTCTTGTGAAATCAAATCGTAAAATGAATATGAAAGTTACAATGATAGATAAACCAGGAAGTTTAATGGACTTTACAAATTTACTAAAAACTTGTGATGCAAATATTGTACAAATAGATTATGATAGAAACTCTGTTACTTTAGAGTTTGGAGAAGCAAATGTAACTGTTTCTTTAGAAACAAAAGGTGTAGAACATCAAAAAATTATAGAAGATACTTTAACTAAAAATGGTTACAAATTTAATAAAATTTAATTTATTAAATTTGTGAATTTGGTAATCTAATAGTAAATTCTGCTCCATAACACTCTAAATCATCAACTTTAAAAGTTGTATTTGCAACAGTTATTGAACCTTTAAAATATTTATTTATAATATTTTTTGTCATATAAAGTCCTAGCCCTGCACCCTCTTTTTCATCTTTTGTACTAATATATAAATTAAATACTTTACCTATAATATTATCAGCTATTCCATTTCCATTATCTTTTATAACTAAAACAATATCATTATTTTCTTTATGTGCATCTATTTGTAGAATCTTTTCACCTTGAATATCGCGTAATGCATCTTTTGAATTTGATATAATATTCATTAAAACTTGGATTAGTTCATTTTCATACTCTGTTAATTCTATTACATCAATATTCTTAATAACTTTTATATTATGTCTAAAATAATCTGAAGTGATAAGGTTTAGAGTTGTATCTACAATCATATCTACTTGAGATAATGTTCGTTCTTTATTTTCAAAGAATATTCTAAAATCTTCTACTGTTTTAGCTAAATCTTCTGCACTAGTTGTAATATTATCAAGCATATCCATCTCTTCTATTTCACTAAGTGGAATACCCATCTCTTTTTGTACTTTTGCACCACTTGAAAGTGTTGTTATCATATCTAAAGGTTTTCTCCATTGATACACAATATTTTCAAGCATTTCACCCATAGATGCCATTTTATTTTGTTGTAGTAAAAGATTGTTTTTTATATCTAAATCTTTTTGTAATTTTTCTTGTAATGTTTTTAGTTCAACATGAGTTTTTACTCTTGCTAGTAGTTCATGAGCAAAGAATGGTTTTGTAATAAAATCAACAGCACCTAATTCAAAACCTTTTACAATACTATCTTCATCATTTTGAGCAGTTAAAAATATAATAGGTATATGTGACACTTTTGCGTCTTTTTTTAATGTTTTACAAACTTCATATCCATCCATAGGGTCCATCATAATATCAAGTAAAATTAAATCAAAATCATATTCTGCTACTTGCTTTAATGCCATTGCACCAGAAGTAGCAAAGATAACATTGTAGTTTGGATTTTGTTTTAGTATATTTATACCTAATTGTAAATTATTTGAATCATCATCTACCATTAAAATATCATATAGTTTATTTCTCATTTAATCCCTTTTAAATATTATTCTAAGTTTATCATATTAAAATTTTATTCCACTTAATCTGGTGTATGTTAATGCTTTTGTAATAAGCTCTATATTTAAAAATGGTTTTAAAATATAATCAATTCCACCACACTCATAAGCTTCTTGTATATCTTCTGTTTGGTCATTTCCTGATAAAAAGATTACTGGTATATCTTTGTAGTTTTCATTTTGTTTTAAGATTCTACAAACTTCAAAACCATTCATTTCTGGCATCATAATATCTAAAAGAATTAAATCAACCTTATTATTTTCCAAACTATGTAGAGCATTTTTTCCTGATTGTCCAAAAAGCATTTTATAGCCTTCATCTTTTAAAATATTCATTGCCATTTGAATATTTTTTGGAACATCGTCTATAATTAGTATTGTTTTGGGATTTGACATAACTATTGAACCTCCACTCTATTTCTACCATTATCTTTGGCGCTATATAATGCATCATCACATCGTTTAAGTATGCCTTCTAAAGTGTCATTTTCTAGTATTTCACTTACTCCAAAACTTGCTGTTATATTTCCTGCAACTTTATGCTCTAAAAGTGATATATTTTCTCTTACTTTATTTGAACCAATTATAGCATCATTTAAAGATGTTTCTTTAAATAATATTAGAAATTCTTCTCCACCCCATCTTGCAAAAGTATCTGTTGTTCTCAATGTCTTTTTAGATTCATCTGCTAACATTATTAAAACTTCATCACCTATTAAATGTCCGTAAGTATCATTGAAATTTTTAAAATGATCTATATCAATCATTGCTATACAAAAAGTATGTTTATATCTTTTAAATTGTTCAAACTCATAAGTAAAAACTTCTTCAAATTTATATCTATTATATGAGCCAGTAAGATTATCTATATAAGCTTTATTTGTTAGTTTTACATTTAATTGTTCTTTTTCTAATAACTCTTGTAGTTTTTTATCTACTTCTTTTTGAAGCTTTTGATTTATTATCATAGTTTCTTCATCTAGTCCAAATTTTAACAACTCCTTGAAGTTATTAAATTCATCATTATGATAAGCAAAATTATTTGTAGGAATATCTAAAATAATATTTGTATTATTTACAATATAAGATTGAAATAAACAAGATAAACTTTCACTATAATCTTGTGAAACCTCTACAATAACCTGAATTAAATTATTATGAAAATATATCTTAATATCATGAGTCTCTTTCTCTTGTAATTCAAGTAAAAATAGCGTTGTTTTAATAATCTCTTTTTGTGTTAAATTAAAAAACTTAAATATCTTAGAAAGTTTATCTTTTATCTTTTTATCATTATTGAGAATACTAATTAAAAGATGTTCTTTATTAAACCTATTTACTTGATGAGGAGTAGTTACGGTATTGATATTTAGATTATTTATATTAGCTAATCTTTCTTTTGTTTTTGCTACTATTATCTTTGGTATAACTTTTGATTTAATATCTTTATTTATTGTTTTTGCTACTGCACTAGATGAGTTTCCAATATATTTTACAACTAAACATAAACTATCATCATCATCTTTAGCGTGTCTTTTACTTAACTCTTCTGAGATAACAGAAGTATCACTTTTTATTAGATTTAAATTAATATTGCTTTGATTTATTGATACACCATCTGTATTTAATATAAGTACGTCTAGCTTATTTATTTTTAATAAATTTGTTACTATTGTATTTGGTATCGTATATCCCACTATACCATCTTGAAAATTTAAATTTACAATCTTTCCATTTGATCTTATAAGAAGTGCCTTTACATTTCCAACACCAACATAACTTATCAATGAGCTATTTTTAAATATCTTTATTAAGCCCAAAGTCATACCAGTTGCAGTCAAACTTTTTAAAGCATGTATTTGACTAACTAACTCATCAAGTTCTAACTCAAGATTGTTTGAGATAAACTTTTTAATATCATTAGCAATATTGTAAATAGTGCTACTTCCATGTCCACCAATATCTCCAATAGCACATAAATAGTATTCTTCACTCTCTTCAACTAATGAAAAGTCTCCACAAGCATCAAGATAACTAAATGGACTAATAGTCTCTTTAAATTCTATCATCCTATTGTCTTTCTGATTGTAATAGTTGTTCCTAATGATGAAGTTTCTACATCAAATTCATCACTTAGTCGTATAATTCCACTAATACCCAAACCTAAAGTACCCGAAGAGCTATATCCATCAGAAATAGCAGAAGTTATATTTTGAATACCAGAACCTTTATCAGAAGCAATTACAACAATATCATTATTTTCTATATAGAAACTCATAGTTCCTTTTGGTGTATATTTTATAATATTATATCCCAACTCTGAAATAATAGTTGTTAACTCTACTGAAATAATTTCACTAATACCATTTTCTATAAAATATGCTTTTGCTTTTACCATTAACACATTTATATCTTGCTCTTTAACTATGTTTAAAATCATCTATAGCCCTTTGAACATTTAATGCAGTTTGGAATTTAAAATCATCTAAAAAATGAAATAATACTGAAGCACTAGTGGCATTTATACCACAAACTATTGTTTTTATATTATTGAATTTAAATAAAGAAACTAAAGTATCCATATATTTTATATCTTTTTGTTGAATAATATCTTCCCCAGAAAAGTCACAAATCACTTTAGTTGATTGTGACTTATTTATTAGTTCTAACATATAAATACCAAAATTGGTATTGTTAAAATCTTCAACTTTAATATTAATAGTAAAGATATCTCCTGAGATTGAGTATGTAGTATTCATTTAAACTCTATTGGTCTACTTTTACTAACTCAAACTTACATATTTTAAAAGCAAGCGATAATGCTGTTTTTAAGTTTGCTGTTGTTTCTATAGTTTCTATATCAATACCAAGATTAACAATAGTTTGAGCAATTGCTGGAGATACTCCAGATACAATAGAACTACAACCCATAAGTTTAGTAGCCTTTGTGATTTTAATTAAGTGAGCAGCAACTGCACTATCTATTGTTGTGATACCAGATATATCTACAACTACAACTTTACTCTCTTTAACTTGAATATTTTCCAATATATTTTCCATAAGTTTTTGAGACTTAACAGAATCTATAATTCCAATCATCGGTATCATAAATATATCATTTGAGATATCAAGTATAGGCATCTCCATATTTTCCATTAGCTGTGCTTGAGCTTCTATATGAGTAATATCATTAAATACCATTACAACTTCTACTGTTTTTGTTGTAGGGTCTTCTAATTTTTTACCAGAAACTTCAAAGATATGCTCAACACCATTATAATCTTTTATTAAAGCTTTTAAGTGACTATGCCACTCATTTTCTAAAACTTTTGTAGTCCATGAAACAGAATTTGCATCTATTTTTTCAAGATAATTTTTACCATCTACTTGTAAAAATAGATCACATATACAAGAATATTTTTTTGTAAATTCATCTACAGTTTTATAACCAAAGAAATCTATAAATGTTTGATTTCCATCTATTATCTCTTTACCATTTGATACTAATACTAAATTTGGAGAAGCATCTAAAATTAATTTAGATCTTGTACTATTATTATTTTTCATTTTCATACCTTTTTATTATTTTAATGTTTCTAGTTTATTACACATTGTATCATAATTGTTTATAATTAATTCTACTTTATCTATATCAAAACTATCAATTGCAGTCAAAAGTCCTGTTGCATATTTTTCCACAATTTTTAAAGAATTATTTTTTCCTAAATCTTCTATTTGTGTTATTAAAGAAGCTATTAACATAAAATCACCTTTATCTTTTATAGCATCTAAATCAACTTTGAATCTTCCATTTAATTGTTCTAAAACATTTGGGATATTTGCTCTTACCTCATCAGATAAAACATCTTCTTCTACTTTATCTTCGCTATCATCATTTAGTATTTTATATGGTATATATTCTTTAATTGTACCTGCTAAGTCATTATAAACAATTGGTTTTCTTAAATATCCATTAAAGCCAAACTCTTCAACTTTTTCTAAATCTTCACCCATAACTGAAGCAGTAAATGCGATAATTGGGATATGGTCATATTGTTTATCTTCTCGTATTTTCATTGTTGCTTGATATCCATCCATTACTGGCATTCTTAAGTCCATTAAGACTAGTTTTATATCTTTATTTTTAGATACAATATCAACTGCATCTTTACCATCTTTAGCTTCTAATATCTCTAAATCACTATCATATAAAGTTGCAACTACAAGCTTTCTATTTGCTGGAATATCATCAACTAATAAAATCTTAACTTTATCAAAAACAAGTCGTTTATCCTGAATATCATTCATTAAGTCATCAACTTTCAATGAACTTACGGCTATATCTTTTAGATTAACTTCAAAAGTACTTCCTTTATCAATTTGACTCTTTACATTAATTGTACCATTCATAAGAGTTGCCAGCTTAGAACTAATAGCAAGTCCTAGTCCAGTACCAGCAAACTTTCTTGCATCATCACTTTCAGTTTGTTCAAATGCTGTAAATATCCTTGATAAAAACTCTTCTTTAATTCCTCTTCCTGTATCTATTACACTTATTTTTAAATTTAATTTACTTTTTATTTTATTATTAAAACTATTTTCTATTTTAAGTGTTATTGAACCTTTATTTGTGAATTTTATTGCATTACCTACTAGATTTATAAGAATTTGACGAATTCTTACACTATCTGCAATAATTGTATGTGGTAGTGATTCATCAATATCTACTAGAAAATGAAGATTCTTTTGATTTATTTTAGTTTGAAATATTGTTTCCATCTCTTGAAATAATGTTCTTGGATTTATAGCTTCATTAACAATTTCAAATTTCCCAGCTTCAATTTTAGATAAATCCAAAATATCATTAATAATAGTTAACAATGCTTTTCCACCAGTTTGGATAGAGTTTAAGTAATCTTTTTGAATTGGGTCTTTAATAAGATTTGATAATAAATCAGCAAATCCAATAACAGCATTCATAGGTGTTCTTATTTCATGTGACATATTTGCCAAAAATTCTGATTTTGTTTTTGAAGCTGATTTTGCTTTTTTTGTTTCCTCTTCTAGCTGTAGTTGAACTTTTTTAAGATGTGTAATATCAGTAATAACTCCCAAGTTAGCTTCGTTTTCATTAAAGTCAATAGGGATAATACTTAACAGTGCATCTAATTCTGAATTATCTTTTAATTTATATGATGTTTCATGATTAATCAAAAGATTATCTTTCATCGATGCTAAGATATCACCTCTTTGTTTATCGCAAGTATATATAATATTTATATCTGAACCTACTAATTCATCTACAGTATATTTATAAGTTGTTGCTGCATATTTATTTGCAAATATTATCTTTTTTGTATTTTTAGCTACTATTAAAATAGGTATAGGTAGCAATGAAAATATTGTATCAAGCTGGTCTTTTTGAACCTGAAGGTTATCGTTTAATTTATGCATCTTGTGATTGAGCTTTGATATTTTTCTTAACCAATAAAATACAATAATTAGTATAACAAATACAACTACAAGTATCTGCCAAATAAGAGTATAGTCAATATGCTCTTCAACCAATATATTTGTATGCTTATTGTATATATCTGTAAATTCATTATCGCTTATATTATTTAGTGCTTTATCTAAAATTGACAAAGCTTCTTTAGGTAAGTTGTCTTGCAGTGCCATCTTAAAATTAAAATGTAGCTCATCTCTAATAGCAATATGTAGATTGTTATGTCCTAAAACTTTTATATAATACTTTGCTGTTGCCATATTTAATGCAATCATATCTATTGCACCAATTTTCATCTGATCTATCCCATCTTCTATTGATTCTAAATCAACATATGTAAAGTCTGGATATTTTTCTTTCATTTTTTTAGATATAGCACGACCTTGTACAAACCCAATATTTTTATTTCTAAATTCAGTTCGTATATTTTCATAAATAGTAGTATCTTCGTTTGATGTTAGAAATACAACTGGTACTTTATATAAAACTTTTTTTGAGAAATTTAAGTGTGTTTTTCTCTCTTTGTTTTCAATAATAAATGTAGCCATATCAGATGTACGATTTCTAATTAACTGTGTAGCTTCAAGCCAGCTAGTAGTTTCAATTGGCTGAAATTCGATACCTGTTTTTATAGAAATCATCTCTAATATATTTGCACTAATCCCACTATGATGTCCAAGAGAATTTTTATACTCAAATGGTGCTCTATTTATATCGTAAACATATTTTATGATTGGTTTTGTATTTATCCATTTTCTCTCATTTTTTGTATATTGTATATTTGTACTCGAATATTTCTTATTTTGTAATTGTGTTAAAATATTTTTAGGAATAACTGCCATTACTTTGTTGATAATACTATGAAGCTGTAAATATTTATGATTTATACCAATAGCCACATCACCATCTTTATTATAAAGTATTTTAGCAATTTTTAGATTATGTTTTTTCAAACTCTTATGATCTATAAAATAAGTAAGTATTGCATCTGCATTTTTGTTTGATTGTAGTTTTTGATATACTTTACTATTAAGTTCAAAATATAATCTTTTACTACTAGGAAGCTTATCGTGTACTAGTTTATCAATAATTGATTTCTCTTTTACATAGATTGTATTTGCTTTTAGGTCACTAAACTCTTTGATTGTTTTATTATCTTTTCTTGTAACTACATATAATGGAGTGAAACGATAAGGTTTAGTGTAGTGAAAATATTTTTCTTCTCGTTCTTTAGAATAACTAAGTCCCATGATACCATGCAATTCATTACCAACTGTTGCTTTATTATATCCTGTTTTCCATTTATCAAATTTTTTAGCAACAATATTAGTTTTAGCATAACTATTAATATGGTTTATTAATTCAGTTTCTATACTGTTCCAATTGTCATCATGTTTCCAGTAGCTCATAATACCTAGATTTATAATTGGATTTTTTTCTATCCATTCTTTCTCTTTGGCTGTCAGCTTAATCTGTTTATTATTTGATTCGCTATAAATTTTATTTTGTATTGCAGTTATCTTATGCTTAGGTATAATTGCATATACCTTATCAATAATTGATTTAAGCTGTGGATGTTTATGGCTTATCCCTACTGCACCTTCACCATATCTATCATAAATAGTTTTTGCAATTTTTAAATTATGTTTTTCTAATTTTTCTTTAGTTGCCCAATAAGCTAGAAAGGCAACAGCCTCATCACTTGTAGAAAGTTTTTCATACAATGCTTTATCACTATCAAGATCAATAACTTTTACTTTCTTAACATTGTTTTCAATTGTATTATGTGTGATTGTTTTCGCTTGTAAGTAGATTGTTTTATTTTCCAAATCGCTTAATTGATGTATATCATTATTTGTTTTTTTAACTACCAAATAACTTGGTGTTACAATATAAGGTTTGGTATAAAAAAAGTTGTTTTTCTCTCTCTTCTTACTCCATCCAAGATTTGTAATACCATGAATATATCCACCATCTGAAGCTTCTTTAAATCCATCTTTCCAAGTACTAAATTTTGTTACAGTTAGATTTAAATTACCATATTCATTAATTAACTTTATTATATCAGTATGTATATTATCTCCATCACTGTTATATTTCCAAAAGTCCATAAGTGCTATTTTAATAATTGGATTGTCTTTAATCCATTGTTTCTCTTTATCAGTAAAATTAAGTTGATTATTATTTGTTTTCAAATAAACTTTATTTTGTAACGCTGTTATCTTTTTGACAGGGATAGTTTTATATATCTTTTTAATAATAGAATTAAGCATAGGATGCCGATGACTTATACCAATATAAAGATCACCATGCTTACTTTGGATTACTTTCGCAACTTTTAAATTATATTTTTCTAACTCTTTTTCATCCGCTAATGATGAGATAAAAGCAACGGCATCTCTACTTGTAGAAAGTTTTTTGAACATTGTATTATCAGTATCTAGCTCTATTATCTTTACTTGTTTAGTATTGTTATCTATTATTTTATTAGTTATTGCTTTTGTTTTTAAATAGATTGTTTCGTTTTCCAAATCATTTAATGAGTTTATATTATTATTCTCTTTTCTTACTATTAAATAGTATGGTTTATAAGCATAAATATTAGAATAGTAAAAATTATTTTCTTCCCGTTCTTTACTCCAACTAAGCTTCATAATACCATGTGTATTGATACCTTTAGTAGCTTCATTGAATCCATTTTTCCAAGTATTGAATTTTGCAGGAATAATATTTAAATTACTATAAGTATTAAGTAGTTTAACCATATCAATATGCATATTGCTACCAACAGACCAATAATTCATCACAGCTAGTTTAATTATAGGATTAGCTTTTATCCATTTTTTTTCTTCTAGAGTAAACTTAATTTGCTTATTGTCTGTTTTCAAATAAACTTTATTTTGCAATGCAACTAACTCCTCTTTAGGAATTATTTTATAAATTTTATCAATAATAGATTTAAGCTGTGGATGCTTAAGACTTATCCCTATAGCACCTTCGCCATATTTATCATAAATTGTTTTTGCTATTTTAAGATTATGTTTTTTTAGCTTTGCTTTATTTTGTTCATAAACAAGAAAAGCATCAGCTTCTTTAGTTGTAGAAAGTTTTTCAAACATTTCCTTATCTATCTTAGTATCAATAATTTTTATTTTTTTAACATTCTCTTTTATTATTGCATAAGTTATTGACTCTTCTTTTAAATAGATTGTTTTATTTTCTAAATCATTTAAAGATTTTATATTATTATTGTTTTCTCTTACTATTATATGATACGGTCTAAAATCATAAGCATTAGTATAGAAGAAGTTATTTTCACTTCTTTCTTTACTCCAACTTAGATTTGTAACTCCATGGATAAATTCTCCACTAGTAGCTTCATTAAATCCCGACTTCCAAGTGTCAAATTTTGCTGCTTTTATATTTAAATTACTATATTTATTAAGTAATTTTAATATATCTGTGTGTATATTATTTCCATGGTCATCAGAAAGCCAATAACTCATAACACCAATTTTAATTGTTGGATTGTCTTTTATCCATTGTTTCTCTTCTTTTGTAAGATTTATCTTTTTTTGTATATTTTTTTCCGAGTTAGATTTTATTTGCTCAGCCAAAATTGTTGAATTAAAAAGAAACATAAATAATAAAAATAATATTTTCAAAGTAAACTCCAGTATATTTATACATATTATAATAAAATAATGATTAAATTTACGACCTTTAATTTTATATACAAGTGAATTATTGTAATATATTTTATAAGTTTAAAAAGGATAGAACACATGGGAAGAGAAGAAAAAATATTAGAAGATATTGAACAACTTTTAGCAAGTGAAGCTTTAAATAAAGAGCAAAACATTAGTATAGAAAAATTTTTAGCTTTTTATAAAAAAGAATCTAAAAGATTTGATGTTACAAGAAAACAAGCTGATACTATGAGTATGGAAATTGAGAAAAATAGTAATAAGCTACATGATTTATCTCAACAACTTTCAAAATACCTATCTCCTCAAATTTATGATATGATTTTCTCTGGTGAAAAAGATGTTTCTATTAGTAGTTCACGAAAAAAACTTACAATATTTTTCTCAGATATTGTAAACTTTACAGCAACTACAGAAAAGTTAGAATCAGAAGAATTAACTGCTCTTTTAAATGATTATTTAACTCAAATGTCAGATATTGCTTTAAAATATGGAGCTACTATTGATAAATATATCGGCGATGCTATTGTTATCTTTTTTGGTGACCCTTCAACTCTTGGATATAAAGAAGATGCTTTAAAATGTGTACAAATGGCAGTAGAGATGCAAGATGTTATGAAAGATATTAGAAAGCAATATATAGGTGATGGTATTGTAGATGATTTCCAAATTAGAATGGGGATAAATACAGGATATTGTACTGTTGGAAACTTTGGTAGTAATGATAGAATGGATTATACTATTATAGGTGGAAATGTAAACCTAGCAGCAAGACTTGAATCAAGTGCGTCACACAGTGAAATTCTTATCTCTCATGAAACATATTCTTTAATAAATGAACATATTTCAACAGCTAAAAAAGATGCAATTATGGTAAAAGGTATTTCAACTCCAATCCAAACTTATCAAGTAGAGGGATTAAAAGATGCATCAAAATCTGTTTATAAAAAAGATATTCGTGGTCTTTCTTTAGAGATAAATACAGATAAAATTGTAGATAAAAAAGATGCTATAGAAGTATTAAATATTGCAATAGATAATTTATCTAAATCATAAACTTTTAGTTTTTTATTTAGCTATTTAATAAAATAGAATTATTTATACCTATACTATTTACAGGTTCTAAAGTTTGTGGCTCTTGGTGAGCTGATATATATTCTTTAGCATTTTGTATTGCTTGTGCGTTTAATGTAACAACTTTATTAAATACAGTTTCAACCTCTTGACATTTTATAGCCAATCTTGAGGTAAATGATTGTTTACTATATTTACTTTTTTCATCATCAATATCAAAATAACTTATCTTATCAACAGTAGTAATTATATCACCATTTATTTTAGCAATAGAGTTATTGTATTGAGTTAAAAAAATATCTAGATTATTAAGAATTGAATTGTCATTGATTGCTTTTTGGATATTTGTAATGATAAATATTTGACCAACTATTTGCTCTCGTAGGTTTTGACTACTTGCTATTTGTTCCATATAAGCTTTTAGCTCTAAGGAATAACCAGAAGTATTATAGTTTGTATTATTTGCTAAACTTATTTGTATCATTGTATCCATTATATAGAAATATCTCTAAGTCATTTCTTAAGTTTAGCTAATTTTTTTTAACCTAATGTTTTTAACTCAGCCTCAACCTTAGCCATTTTACTTGTAGCATCTTCTAAACCTTTTTTATTAACTTCAATAACTTCTGGTTTTGCATTTGCTACAAATTTTTCATTTGATAACATTCCTGTTAATTTCATAATCTCTTTTTCTAATTTCTCTTTTTGACGAGTTAATTTAGTGATAATTGGTGTCATATCAATCTCACCTGTTGGTAAATATACTTCAAGATTATCAGAAACATCAGTGATACTATTTTCAACTTTAGCATCTACAAATTCTAAGTTTTCTACTTTTCCTAATCTTTGGATAAACTCTTTTGCTATATCTGTATCAATTTTTTTATCAAGTTTGATATAAGCTTTTGCAATTTTACTATTACCCATATCTATTACTACTTTTGCTCGTCTTAAAGCTGTAATAGCCTCTTCAATAACTGCAAACATATCTTCAGCTTCTATATCTCTTTTGATATTTTTAGGGAAGTTATTAATCATCAAAGACTCACCATCTTCAATAGTAGTACCACTTAATTTATGATATAAATGGTCAGCGATAAATGGCATAATAGGACTTATCATTTTAAGTGTTTCTTTGAAAATTGCACCAAGTTCAACTATACTTTTTGTTGAAGCTTTACTGTACTCAATTCCCCAATCACAATATTCATTCCATACAAAGTTATATAAAGTTTTTGCTGCATCACTAAAATTAAAAGTATCAAGTTCTATTCTCATTTTTTCAACAGCAACACTTAATCTTGATTGCATATAAAGTCCAAGTGGAGTAACAACTTCAATTTGGTCTAAATCTTCAAAAGTATCTACATTTAATTGTAAAAAGTTTGTTGCATTGTAAAGTTTATTTGTAAAGTTTCTAAACTGTTCTAAGTTTTTTGCACCTAGTTTTATATCTCTACCTTGAACAGCAAGATAAGCTAATGTAAATCTAATAATATCAGCACTATGTTCCTCAACCATATCAAGTGGGTCTATTACATTCCCTTTTGATTTTGACATCTTTGCACCTGTTTCATCTCTAACTAATGCGTGCATATAGATATCTTTAAATGGTAACTCTTTTGTAAAATGCTCACCCATCATCATCATTCTAGCTACCCAGAAAAACATAATATCAAAACCAGTAATAAGTAAACTATTTGGATAAAAATCTTCCATATCAGTATCATTATATAAGTCTTTTAGTTCGCCATTATTTCCCCAACCAAGTGGTGACATAGCCCATAAAGCACTACTAAACCAAGTATCAAGTACATCAGGGTCTTGAACTATATTTTTACTATTACATTTTGGACAACCATCTGGTTCATCTTGAGTATCAGCCCATTGATGACCACAATCATCACAATCAAATACAGGAATTCTATGTCCCCACCAAAGTTGTCGTGAGATACACCAAGGTCTAAGCTCATCCATCCAAGCAGTATAACTATTTATCCAATGTTCAGGATGAAAGTTATTTTTTGCTTTTGTTTTATCTATTGAAGGTTGTGCCATCTCATTTGATAAAAACCATTGAGTTGAGATAAAAGGTTCAACAATATTTTTACATCTATAACAATGCCCAACTTGATGAATATGCTCTTCTATTTTTACAATATGTCCAGCATTTTCTAAAGCTTTTACAATAACTGGTCGAGCTTCAAGTCTTTCAAGTCCAGCAAATTCTCCACAATAATCATTTAAAATACCTTTTTCATCAAATACTTTTATAAACTCTAAATCGTGTCTTTTACCAACAGCATAATCGTTTTGATCGTGAGCAGGAGTAACTTTAACTACACCAGTTCCTACTTCCATATCAACATGAGTATCTGTAATAACTTTGATACTTCTATCAGTCAATGGAACCAACACATCTTTTCCAACAATATCTTTATATCTAGCATCATCAGGATGAACCATAATAGCAGTATCCCCAAAGTAAGTTTCAGGTCGTGTAGTTGCAACTTCTAACTCTCCACTTCCATCAGCAAATTTATAAACCATAGTATAAAATTTACCTTGAACCTCTTCATGCTCAACTTCAATATCGCTCAATGCACCATCGTGAGTACACCAATTTACCATATAATTATTTTGAGATATTTGCTTCTCATCATACAGTTTTACAAATGCTTCTTTTACTGCTTCATGAAGTCCAGAATCAAGAGTAAATCTTTCTCTTTTCCAAGCAGGAGTAACACCTAATTTTCTCATTTGATGTACAATATTTCCACCACTTGTCTCTTTTTGAAGCCAAGCTCTCTCAAGAAACTTTTCTCTTCCGATTTCTTCTTTAGTAGTACCTTCTGCAAGTAATTGTTTTTCAACTACATTTTGAGTTGCAATCCCTGCGTGATCAGTTCCTGGTTGCCATAAAGTTTTATAACCGTCCATTCGTTTATAACGAGTAATAATATCTTGTAAAGTAAAAGTAAGTGCATGACCAATATGTAAACTACCTGTTACATTTGGTGGTGGCATCATAATTGAAAAGTTTTTTCCAGACTCTTGAATAGATTTGTTTCCGTCTATCTCAAAATAGCCTCTATCTTCGCATAGTTTATAGTATTTATCTTCTACTTCTTTTGGATTATATTTATTACTCATCTCATCTTTTCCTATTTATATAGTTTATAATTAATACGCGATTATATCATAAATGTTTTAAGATTTAAATCATAGCTATACTATACAAAAATTTAATAATAAATTAATCATTAAAAGATACAATTCAAACTATGAAATCAATACTAAGAATAATGCTATATTTAATTTTTTTAACCCAAACTATATTTGCTTGTACCACTTGTAGTGTACCTGTTGGTCTAACTGTAAATGTAAAAGTTGATAAGAAAATAACTGAAAAAAATACAAGATTTGATATTCAATGGATATTTGATAAAGATTTTACAAAAACTATAATGCATAGTTACAATAAAAAATATGATGAGAAATCAGTTTTAGAAGAAGTTAAAAAGATTTTTGAACAAGATATAAGTAAAAGAAACTACTTAACTACTATTCATTATGACACTGACAAAACATACAATATTGATAAAATATTATCATCAAATATTACTATAAAAGAAAATAGAATTATATACAAATATGTTTTTAATACAAATATAACTAAAGAACAAAATAAGAATATAACAATAGAATTTTTAGATAAAACATATTTCATCATATTTAAATTTAATCAAAAAAGTATTGTAGATAAAACAGAAATAAAATCAAATAAATTTATAGATTACTTATCTAAAACATTGAAAAATTTTACAGTTGAGATAAAAAGTTTATTAGATAATATTGAACAATCAAATTCTTACGAATCATATATTTGGCTTTTGGTTTTTTCATTTGGATATGGACTTCTTCATGCTGTTGGTCCAGGTCATGGTAAAAGTTTAGTAAGTAGCTATTTTTTAAGCCAAAAGAGTTCTCATTTAAAAGCGTTGGGAATATCTAGTATCATTGGTATAGTACATACTTTTAGTGCTTTTATCTTAACCTTTGTGATATATTATAGTGTGAGTACATTTTTGGGAAATTATTTTGCTAATATAGAAGAGATAACAACTAAAATTAGTGCTGTTATTATTATATTTATTGCATTGTTACTTATTTATAGAAAAATATTAAAACATAAACATCAGTCTAGTTGTGCTTGTAGTGGGTGTAAAACATACTCTACAGATATTGGTGTCATCTTAGCAGCAGGAATAGTTCCTTGTGCTGGTACTGTAACAATATTTATTTATACTATGAGTTTAAATATGTATTTTATTGGTTTTTTAAGTGCTATTTTTATGAGTTTAGGTATGAGTTTGATTATTTACATCACTGCACTTTTAAGTATTAAAGTAAGAGATAAATCATCTTCAAATAATACACTAATAAAACTATTTGAATATGGAAGTTTAGCTTTTATTTTAAGTTTAGGAATTGTATTACTTATAGTATAAGGCTATATCTAAATTTTATCAAAAACAATTAAATATTCTCCAGATAGATGTGAATTGCTTGATGATTGTGGAGGTATAATATATTTTTGTTGCCATTTATTATCAATATAAACATTCTTATGTAATACATAGTTATTATCCAAAAATAAGTTCAATTCATTACTTAATCTAATACATCCATGAGATGCTTTAGAGCCAAGTACATTATATGATTTATGAGCATGCATTGCAAATTCAAGATGATCTGAAATTAAATCATAGTCTGCTTTTTTTGCTATCTTTTTTTTATTTTCATCAAATGAATTATATCTCATACCTTTTTGTTTTCCAAAATAATATACATATCTATCTTTTTTACCATATGGCATTGTATAATTATCTTTTAATTTTTTACCAACTGATCTCCACCCACTTTTTACTTTAAAAATTCCAGTTGGTGTTTCAAAGTAATGGTCTTCCCCAGATTTAACATTTACTTCACAACTAATATCTCCTGTAGAGATAAAATCAGTCCCAATAAAATGAAAAGATTTATTTACATTATTCCATAAAACCAATATATAAAGTTGTTTTGATAAATCTATAGTTGATATAAATTGTGACTTATCTAATTTGAGATTTAATGCTATTAATTTTTTACTTATTTTTTTCCATGATTTTTTAATAAGTTTATTATTATTTTGATAGCTTTTTAATTTCAAATGAATATATGTATCTCTTTTTGTGTTATTCCAATTTTTTAGTATAGGTATTTTATTGTTATAACATTGTATCTCTTCAGTTGGACAATGATTTTTTAGATATGTTTTATATCTTTTTTTATATGTAAGAGTTTCTACAACTTTTTTATGAAACTCTGATTTTATAGTTATAATATTTTGATTAGAGATTGAGAATAGATTTGTTGTAAATATACAAACAAAATATATAGTAAGTTTATTCATAGTTTTAAATTAATCTTTTTTTAAATCCATTTCACTAACTAAAGTTATAAATTTTATAAAATCAAATGGCTTTAATAGATAATTATCAATACCTAAATCTTCAGCTTTTCGCATATATTCACTTTCTGTATGTGCTGACATAATAACAAAAGGGATATCTTTATTTGTTTCTCTTACTTTTTCAATAAGCTCTAGTCCATTCATAACTGGCATATTTATATCTGTTACAACTAAATCAAAAGAATCATCACTCATCAAAAGGTCATAAGCTATTTTTCCATTTAAAGCTGTTTGATAATTTGCTTTTAGCTTAGATAGAGTATCACTAATAATATCAATTAAATCAGTTTCATCCTCTACAAATAAGATTTTAACTTCTCTTAATTTTGCTATCTTTTCTTGCATCTAAACTTATCCTAATTTATATATTTTTTAATTCGTCTTTATGTACTACGGCTTCAACATCCATAATTACAAGCATTTCACTATTTTCCATTCTTAAAAAACCTTTTAGGTATTTAGATGGTATTGCAGAACCCATATCAGATACTGGAGAAAGTTGATTTATATCTATTTTCTTTACATCATCAACTTTATCTACAACAATACCAATCATTCTTTTATCATCTGTGATTATTGCTATTACTGCTGTATTTTCGTTATATACAATCTCACCTGTATTAAATTTAATTCTAGTGTCTAAAATAGGTACAACTTCACCTCTTAGATTTATAAGACCTTTTACCCAACCTTTGATATTTGGTAGTGTAGTAATAAGTTCTGGATAAGTTAATATTTCTCGAATCTTAGGTAACTCTATAGCATACTTCATTCTACCAAGTATAAATGTCATATATTCATTCGTATTTGTACTATTATATTCTCTTGTTGGTACCGACATAATAAAAAATCCTTTTTAATTTATAGGTAATTTTATCTATATTATACTTAAGAATTTATTGTTTGCTTAGATAATACTTTACATTCTACAATTAAAGATGTGTTCTGAAGAGATACAATATCATTTTCATTAATATTTACCAATTCAATTATATCATTTTGCTTTGTCAGTTGAACAAAACCTTTTTTATCTCTTTTTTTAGGATTGTTTAATTCAAAATTATCTTTAATATTTACTACTTTATCATTATAAACTTTTAAAATATGTATAAAGTTACCTTTAAATTGTTGTTTTAGATGCTCTATTTCATTATTTACTATTTCAAATTTTTTAGATAATGAGTGTTGAGAAAATGAACTTAATAGATGTTTTAGTTCTTGCTCTTTATGAAAAATTATAGTTTTAAATCTTTGATTCATATCATCATTTATAGTATCACAATATTGTCTTAAATCATCTATATTTGGTGTTGAGATTTCTATTGCATTTGATGGAGTAGAAGCTCGAACATCAGAAACAAAATCACTAATAACAAAATCATTTTCATGACCAACAGCACTTATAATTGGAATAGTTGCTTCAAAAATTGCATCTGCAACTATCTCTTCATTAAATGCCCATAAATCTTCAACACTTCCACCACCACGACCAACAATAATAACATCTTGGTTTTTAGCTAAACTATTTGCTCTTTTAATATTGTTAGCTATATTTTCTTTTGCACCCTCACCTTGAACTAATGTAGGAAGTAAAATCATTTTTGCAAGTGGATAACGGTTTGCTAAAATCTTCTTCATATCTTCTATAGCAGCACCTGTATTTGAAGTGATAACATAGATATTTTTAGGATATAAAGGAAGTTGTTTTTTTATAGTTGAATCAAAATATCCTTTTATTTGAAGCTTTGTTTTTAACTGTTCAAAAGCAACAGCCAATGCCCCTACTCCACTTGGTTCTATCTTTGTACATAAAAGTTGATAGTTTCCTCTTGGTGCATAAACAGTAATATTTCCACTAATAATAATCTTCTGACCAACTTCTAAACGAAACTTTAAATATTGGGCATTTCCACGAAACATTACACAACTTATAGTTGAATTTTTATCTTTAATACTAAAATAAATATGACCAGAATTATGATAAGTTAAATTTGAAACTTCACCCTCAACATATACTGTTACAAATGTTGTCTCAAGTAGTGCTTTAATTTGTTCATTTAGACTACTTACGCTTAGTGGTGCATTCAAATAAAAATCCTTTAAATTTACTTATATTTTACTCATTTCTCAAGACATCTAAAACATCTATTTGAGTAGCCTTCTTTGCTGGATAATATGAAGATAAAAACACTATAACAATAGAGCCTAAAACTATAGTTATAAAATCAATAGTATTTAAAACTATTGGTAATTTACTTGTACCATATACATCAGCAGGGAGTGAAATGATATTAAAATTTTCTAAAAGAAACATTCCAAAAAATCCAAATAAAACACCAACTATAATACCACTAAAACCAATAATAATACCAAGTCTTAGAAAAATTGCTTTAATCTCTTTTCGTGATGCCCCTTGAGATAGAAGTAAAGCTATCTCTTTTCTTCTACTCATAACAGTCATTAGAAGTGAACTTATTATATTTAATGATGCAATTAATATTATCAACATCAACACTATAAATAAAGCTTTTTTCTCCATCTCCATAGCTGCAAAGAAGTTACCATTTTGTTGCCACCATCCAACAATACCTACATCTATAGGCAAAATTGCTTCAAACTTTTTAATATCTTCAAAAGGATTGTCACTATAGATATGGATACCATCATAAACATTCTTTGGCACTTTTAAAACTGTCTGTAAAGCTTCTATAGATGTATATAAATATGCTTTATCATAAGCAGTAAGACCTGATTTAAAATCACTTTTATAAGTAAATCTTTTCATCTTTGGCATACTTGACAAACCACTTGGACTAATTTGTGTAAAATATAAAGTTACTTTTTGTTCATTATGTAAAAGAAGTTCATCTTTTATACCAACACCAGTAATTAGATGGTACTTGCTAAAATCATCTACTTCTTTTGAAGCTTTAGCATATATTTTATTTATCTTAGATTCTTTTTTAGGGTCAACACCAAACAATACTCCACCAGTCATATCATCTGTATTATTAACCATAACTTGAGTTGTAAGATAAGGTGAAAAGTTTAGTTTAGGAAATTTTTCTTCAAGTTTTTTAAGTAAATCTTTATCAACACTATTTGCAGATTTAGGATAAATACTCAAAGGATAATTCATAGTAAAAAGTTTATCTTTAAACTCTTTAGCAGTACCATTCATAATAGCCATAGCAACTATTAAAACCATTACACCAACACCAACACCAATAAAAGCTAAAAGTGCTGATATACTTATAAATGGGTTTTTCTTATCCCATTTTAGGTATTTTTTTACTATAAAATTAACGAGTTTAGTATTCAAGTTAGTTTGCTACAAGCCCTCTTTTTGGTCCACTTTTTCCACAACATTGTTTATACTTTTTACCACTACCACATGGACATGGTTCATTTCTTGCTATTTTTTTCTCAATAACAGGAATACTCTCTTGATGATTAGTAATCATATTTTCATTTGAAGCTTCCATTTGTTGCTTCACTCTTTCTAATTCAGCTTCTTCTTGTGCTTGGTCTTGTAGTTGAATTGTAAATAATATTCTTACAACCTCATGCTTGATAGATTCAATAAGTTCAATAAACATATTGTAACTTTCTTTTTTATACTCTACAAGTGGGTCTTTTTGGTTATAACCTCTAAGCCCAATACCTGTTTTTAAAGTATCCATAGAATATAAATGTTCTCTCCAAGCTTTATCTAAAATTTGAAGATATAAAATTCTTTCTATCTCACTTCTTTGGTCTTCTACAGCTATTCCCATTTTATCATTGTACATAGTTGTAAGAATATGTGTTAATTTCTCTTCAACTTCATCAAAAGTATCAGATTTTATATCCTCTTCTTGAATTTTAATATTTAGCTCTTCTTGTAGTGTTAGAACTACTTTTTCTAAATTATAATCATCGCTTGGAACACCATCTAAGATTTCACAATTAGATAATAGATTTGCAATATATTCACCTCTATTTTCATCTAACTTAGAACTAATTTCATAATCAACATTTAATAAGTTATTTCTAAAGTTATAGATAACTTTTCGTTGTTCATTTGCTACATCATCATATTCAAGTAGATGTTTTCTACTTTCAAAGTGCATAGTTTCAACTTTTTTCTGAGCATTTTCAACTGCACGAGTTACCATACCAGATTCTATATGTTCGCCCTCTTCTAGTCCAAGTCTTGCCATAACATTTGAAATTTTATCACTTCCAAATATTCTTAAAAGACTATCTTCTAAAGATAAATAAAATTGAGATTCACCAACATCTCCTTGTCTTCCTGCTCGACCACGAAGCTGATTGTCAATTCTTCTACTCTCATGTCTTTCAGTTCCTAGTATCATCAACCCACCAACATCTTTACACTCTTGAGGTAACTTAATATCTACTCCACGACCAGCCATATTTGTAGCAATAGTAACAGCACCTTTTTGTCCTGCATCTTCTACTATCTTACCTTCTTTTTCGTGTTGTTTTGCATTTAAAACTGTATGTTTAACATTTGCTTTTTTTAATAATTCATGTAAAAGTTCAGACTTTTCAATAGATGCAGTTCCTACTAAAATAGGCTGACCAGTTTTTGTAACTTCTTGAATCTTTTTACAAACAGCATTAAACTTTTCTATCTCTGTTCTAAAAATTAAATCATTTTTATCAATTCTTGTTACAGGTACATTTGTAGGCATAGATACAACATCAAGATTATAAATCTCTGCAAACTCTGTTGCTTCTGTTTGTGCTGTTCCTGTCATTCCTGCTAGTTTGTCGTACATTCTAAAATAATTTTGAAATGTAATATCAGCTAATGTTTGTGATTCATCTTGAATTTTAACATTTTCTTTTGCTTCAAGTGCTTGATGAAGTCCATCACTAAATCTTCTACCTTCACTAAGTCGTCCTGTAAATTCATCTACAATAATAACTTCATTGTTTTGAACAACATAATCAACATCTTTTTCAAAAATATTATTTGCTTTTAAAGCTTGGTCAAGATGATGAGAAAGATGTGCATTATCAAGTGAATACATACTATCAACACCAAATAACTCTTCAGCTCTTACAATTCCATCTTCTGTTAATAAAACAACTTTATTTTTTTCATCAACAGTAAAGTCACCAGTAAATGTATCACTTTGGTCAGGGCTTGTAGCTTCTGTTTTAGTACCCTTAGTTAATTTTAATGCAATCTCATGTGATGATACATAGTTTTCACTTTTATGATTTGTAGGTCCAGAGATAATCAAAGGAGTTCTAGCTTCATCAATTAAAATAGAATCTACCTCATCAACTATTACAAAGTTATGTTCTCTTTGAACTTTTTCTTCAATATCATAATGCATATTGTCTCGTAAATAATCAAATCCAAACTCATTGTTTGTACCATAAGTTATATCAGATGAATACTGCTCTTTTCTCTCACCATCATCTTGTAAATCGCCAGTTAATGCACCAACTGAAAATCCAAGAAAATTATATAAAGGCTCTAACTCAACAGCATCTCTTGAAGCTAGATAATCATTAACTGTAACAACATGAACACCTTTTCCGCCCAATGCATTTAAACAAACAGCCAATGTTCCTACAAGTGTTTTTCCCTCACCTGTTTTCATCTCAGCAATTCGTCCTTCGTGAAGTACCATACCACCTAAAATCTGAACATCATAATGTCTCATATTTAAAGTTCTTTTACCTGCTTCTCTAACTATTGCGAAACAATCATACATAACATCTTCAAGTTTGTCTTCTTCTTTTATAATAGCTTGCTTTAGTCCATCAAAAGCACTCTTTAACTCTTCATCATTCATAGCTTCATATTGAGGCTCTAGGCTATTTACTAGCTCTACTCTTTTAGTGTATTTCTTAATCTCTTTACCATTTTGAGTTCCAAATATTTTTGAAAATATATTAAGCATCTATTTTATTCCTTGAAAAGTTGTATTTATTATAATTTTATTGATTGTATCTAAAAAATGCTGAAGCTTCATTTTCAACCTCTTCTAAAAATCGTGGTAATAAATCTTTGGTTTCAAGCTTGGCAATAATCTCACCTTTTTTAATAATAAGCCCACTACCCTTACCATAAGCAATAGCAACATCAGCACTTTTCGCTTCTCCAATTGCATTAACAACACAACCCATTACAGACACATTTAATGGTGCTTTTATATGTCGTGTAGCCTCTTCAACCTCTTTTACAGCACTTACCAAATCAGCTTCAATTCTTCCACAAGTTGGGCAAGAAATTATATTAAGCCCATCTTTTACAATACCAGCATCTTTTAAAATACCACGCCCCACTTCTATCTCTTTTTCCAACTCGCCAGTAATAGAAACTCTCAAAGTATCGCCAATACCATCAAGAAGCAAACTACCCATTGCAATAGAAGATTTAATCGTACTATGAAATAAAGTTCCAGCTTCAGTAACTCCTAAATGAAATGGATAATCATTCTTTGGTCTTAACAATCTATAAGCTTCTACAGTTCGCTGAACATCACTTGCTTTCAAAGATACTTTTATATCTTCAAATCCCAAGTCTTCTAAAAACTTAATATTATAATCAGCACTAGCAACCATACCTTGAGCAGTTTGTCCATATTTGTCTTCAAATCGTGATTCTAATGAGCCACAATTTACCCCAATACGAATAGGGATATTTCTATTTTGACAAGCTTTTACTATCTCTTTTATTCGACCTTGCTCTCCGATATTACCTGGATTGAAACGAACACAATCTACTACTTCAGAAGCGATAAGAGCCAGTTTATAATTAAAATGTATATCAGCAACTATAGGCAAAGATGATTGTTCTTTTATTTTCTTCAAAGCATTTGCACTATTCATATCAGGAACAGCAACACGAACTATATTAGCCCCTGCAAAATGCAATCTTTTAATCTGCTCAAGTGTACCTTCTACATCACTTGTCTTAGTATATGTCATAGACTGAACAGAAATAGGAGCATCGCCACCAATAGCTACATCACCTACATATATTTTTTTAGTTGGGTATCTTTTTATCATAGAGTTATTTTAGTGTAATGTTGTTTTTGTTTTGGTTAAAGTTTGTTTTAAAAATCTAAAGGGGATTTAATCTCATCTTTATTTAACTCTTTTACTACATGAGTGTATATCATAGTAGTTTCAATAGACTTATGCCCTAATAACTCTTGAATAGAACGAATATCTGTTCCATTTTGTAAAAGATGTGTTGCGTAACTATGTCTGAAAATGTGGGCTGAGACTTTTTTGTCAATATTACAGTTTTTCACTGCATTTCTAATATTTCTACTAAATGTAACATCTAAAATATGATGCCGTCGTATCACTTTACTTCGCGGGTCTGATGAAACTTTATTCATTGGAAATAAATATTGCCACTTTGTTTCTAATTTTGCTTTTGGATATTTTTTATCAAGTTGATATGGAAGTTTAACTGCTCCAAAACCCTCTAAAATATCTTTCTTATGAATCTCTTTTACTTTTTGAACTTGAATTTGAAGTTCATCTTTTATAGATAATGGAAGTGGTACAGTTCTATCTTTTTGTGACTTACTATCCCAAATATATACTTTGTCATAACTAAAATCAATATCTTTTATTCTAACATTTAAAAGTTCACTCATTCGCAAACCACAACCATACATTAGTTTTAGCATAACTTGATATAACCCATTCATATTTATAATAATTTGTTTTACCTCATCTATACTTAGTACAACAGGAATATGCTTTTTCTGTTTTGCTCTTAATGCTTGTATATTTTGGTCTTGCATTGGTATATTTAATATATCACGATATAAAAATAATATAGCATTAAATGCTTGATTTTGCGTTGCTGGTGACACATGTTTTTCAACTGCCAAATGAGTTAAAAATGTCTCTATTTCTACTTTTCCCATATCCTTTGGATGCTTTTTATTATGATATAAAATATATCTTTTAGTCCAATGTAAATAAGTTCTTTCTGTACTAATACTATAATGTTTAAATCTAATTTTATCTCTCATAATCTCCAAAAGTTTTTTACCCATAATTCCATTCCTTAAATAAATTTAAAACTAACATTATGCAGTTTTATCACGATTTTGTCTTGTTATACATACATAATGTATTGTTATCGTCTAAATACCCATGTAAAACATACATTAAAATCATATCAAAAAAATAAAATTTATTACAAAAATATGTCAATTTGACATACTTTTTAGATAAATGCTTTATTTACTATGCTTGTAGCACTTTCAATAACATACATTTAAAATGTAATGTTATTGGTTATTTTAAGGGTAAGTTGTATAGAATGTATAACTAATAAATAGTTATATGCTAGTTCAATTAAAATTTTGATATAATAGTAAAATATAAATATATGGGATATTAAAATGAAAATATGTAATTTAAATATTAGTAATTATAAGCAATTTAAAAATCTAGATTTAGATTTAACATATCCAAAGGGACATGAAAAAGAAGGTCAACCTTTAGATAAAATTTGTATTATTGGACAAAGTGGAACAGGTAAAACTAATTTATTAAATATTATTAAAAAATCTGTTGTAGATTTTTCTGAACATAAACATTCATATAAACCATTTAATAAATTCACTGGTGAATCATCAGAGGATAAATATATAACGAGTGACTTTATCACAAAATCAAATTTACAAGTAAAAACATTATTTACAGAAAATAAATCTAAAATTGATTTTATAAATACTAAAAATAATTTATTAGAAGATATAGAAAAGAACTATTTTATAGGAACTAAAGAATATTCATTACCATATAAAGAAAGTATTAATAATGATAAAATTGATACATTTGAAATGAGTATGTCAGATAAAGCATTACTAAATAAACTAACTAGTGCAAAAGCCGAATTAACTTTTGAGCAAATAAATACACCTAAAAATACATATTTTCAGTCATATTCACCTTATGGAGAAAAAGATTCCAATGAAAAATTACAAGATATAAATAGTGCCATTAGAGATTTAGAAGCTAAGTATTTAAGAGCGGATAATATTAGCAAATCTTTAAAAAGTCTAAAAGAAAAGAATTTTATAGACCAGTATATTGTTAATATAAATGATGAGTCAGATAATTTATGGGATACAATGAAAAAAAGGATTGATAATTATCAATCATTAAGAAGTCAATTTATTGATACTCTTTCAAATAAATTATTAAAAGATGATAATTATACAAAAAATGATTATAAAGCAGAAATAGAAAAATGGGAACTAGAAAATGAAAATTTATTAAATAATATTTCATTAGAAATAAATACAATTCTAAATAAATTTAATTTAGAATTGGCAAAAATAGATAAAAATCAAACTAGTTATAATAGCTTTACAATTAAAGATTTATCAAATAAAAATATTATAGAATATGATAGTTTAAGTACTGGTACAAAGAATTTACTATCAACTTTTATACCACTTAAAATATATTCTCCACAAAATAGTATTCTACTTATAGATGAACCTGAAATGTCTTTTTATCCAAATATCCAAAGAGAATTAATATCACTTTACTCTAGTGTAGGAAATGACAATCAACTTATTGTAGCTACTCATTCCCCATTAATAGCATCAAGTTTTGAACCATCAGAAATTGTAGAATTAAAATTTGATGAAAATAATCAAATTTATAGAGAATTATATTTTAATGGAGAAAATCATATAGAAAATTATACCTTAGATCCAAGGATGTTAACATGGACTAGTATTTTAACCGATATATTTGATCTTAAAGAAG
>CAYUNC010000007.1:0-30174 GCA_964445915.1 uncultured Arcobacter sp. | reverse complement strand
CTAAAGCACCACGAACGATATGATATTTAACACCAGGTAAATCTTTAATTCTACCCCCTCTAACTAGAACAATTGAATGCTCTTGAAGGTTATGACCTTCTCCACCGATATATGAAATTACTTCAAATCCGCTAGTTAATCTAACTTTTGCAACTTTTCTTAAAGCCGAGTTAGGTTTCTTTGGTGTTGTTGTATATACTCTTGTACATACTCCTCTTCTTTGTGGACACGATTCAAGCGCTGGAGATTTAGACTTTTTAGTCTGTTTCTTACGCTCATTTCTAATCAATTGATTGATTGTAGGCATTGTTTCCCTTTAAATTTGGTTTGTAACGATTATAAGCATCGCTCAAGCTTCTCTCAATAAAATATACAATTTTATTTTGATACTACCTAATCTCAGAAAGGTTAATTCTTCTGAAAAAAGTTATGGATTTTACTAAAACTTTGCTTAAAGCTAGATTATATCTCTATATCATCCCAAAATTCATTGAAATCTAGATTGGTCATTGTATTTTCATCATTGAGGTTTTTTTCTAACATTTTTTGCTGTTGATTTTCGAAGTATTCTTCCAAGGCTTCATTTAAAATTGTATTTACATCTTTATTTAATATTTTTGAAAAAGTTTCTAAGTTATTGATTGTGTCTGCATTTAGTTTAAAGTTAATATTATTCATAAAATAAGTATATCATAAATCCAAATATCTTTAATAAATATTATTTTCATCTTAATACCACTATAATAAGAATAATATAATTGAAAGGTCAAATATGAAAACTTTAATCATAGAAGATGATGAAAATATTTTGTCATTTTTAACACGAGGTTTTCAAGAAGATGGTTATATTATTGATAGTGCTACAAATGGTGAAGATGGCGAATATTTAGCATTAACAAATAAATATGATATGATTATTTTAGATTGGATGTTACCTTCTAAAAATGGGATAGAGATACTTAAAACTTTAAGAGAAAATAATATCTCAACACCTATTATTATGCTTACTGCAAAAAGTGATATAGATGATAAAGTATTAGGATTAACTGTTGGTGCTGATGATTATATGTCTAAACCTTTTAGTTTTAAAGAGCTTCAAGCACGAGCATTAGCTTTATATAGAAGGTCTATGTCATCCTCTTCAAATACTATTACCATCAAAGATATTATTATCAATATTGATACTAAGAGTATCACAAGAAACGATGAAGAACTAACACTTACTCAAAAAGAATATGAACTTTTACTGTTTTTAGTTAAACAAAAAAATCAGCTTATTTCAAATCAAATAATAGAAGAGCAACTTTGGAATAATGAAGAATATATAAATAGTAATGTAATACAAGTAACTGTTTATAACTTAAGAAAAAAACTTGGAAAAGAGTTTATAAAGAGTACTAGAGGATTGGGGTATAAAGTTGAAGTTTAAAAGTTTAAAAACTCAAGTTCTAGTTTGGTTTGGTGGTGCTACATTTTTAATACTATTAATATTTAATACTGCATTTTACTACTTCTTAGAAGAAAATATAAAATTAAATATTCAAAATACTTTTTATGATAAAGCTGTATTTATCAATAATAACATAGTAGCAAATACACCAATACAAGAGCTTCTAAAAGATAAAAAATTAGAATCATTTGATATAGCTATTGTAAAAAATGATAAGATTATTTATCAAAAAGGTGGAGTAGATTTTACAAAACTTATTCCATTTATAAAAGATAAAAAGTCTTTTTTTGTATTTAATGAAAATCAGAATTTAAATGGTCTATATATTTTTAGAATATATAACCCTTATAAGGGTGCTATTTTATTTTATGAAAAGAAAATAAATACAAAAATAGATAACAAACTAGCAGATGTTAAAAATGCTTTATTTATTGTTGAGCCAATTTTATTATTTTTACTTATTTTTATGGCAAATAAAGTTGTAAAAAAACTTCTAAGAACTATAAATCGTATTACTCAAAGAGCAAATAAAATATCAGTAAGTGATTTAAATGAAACAATCTTGCCTCCAGTAGATGATGATGAGATAAAGGATTTGGTAAATTCTTTTAACGATATGATTGGAAGACTAAAGACCGAAGTTAATCAAATAGAACAATTTAACAGTGATGTTTCCCATGAATTAAAAACACCGCTTACTGTTATAAAAGGTGAAGTTGAGATTACACTAAATAAAATACGAGAGCCACAGTATTATATTAAAAGCTTACAAACTATTAATAAAGAGACTATAGTTATTCAAGAAATTATAGAAAATTTACTAATATTAACTAAATATACAAAGGCAAATATTAGTCAAACTTTTGATACTCTTAGTTTAGATAACATTCTTTTAGATACAATTTCTCACTACAATCATCAACTAAAAGTAAAAAATATAAAGTTACATTTGGATAAATTTGAATCTATTTTAATGGAAGCAAATCCTCAACTTATCTCTACAATTTTTTCCAATCTAATTGATAATGCTATTAAATACAGTAAAAATGACAAAAATATTCATATATCTCTTTTCAAAAAAGACAAAATTTATTTTATTGTAAAAGATGAAGGTATAGGTATCGCAAAAGATGATATCAATAAAGTACTAGATAGATTTTATAGAGTTGATGAATCAAGAAATAAAAAAGTTAAAGGTTTTGGACTAGGATTAAGTATTGTTCAAAATAGTGTTGAACTGCATGATGCTACAATTGAGATAACATCAACTCAAGATGTAGGAACAAAAATAACTATTATTTTTTGATATAAAAAGAGGGATATATAATATGAAATATTTAATGACAATAGATGCAGGTACAGGAAGTGTAAGGGCTATTATATTTGATACTCTTGGCAATCAAGTTGGTATTGGTCAAGCTGAATGGGTACATTTAGAAGAGAAAAATATTCCAAATAGTATGTCTTTTGATTTTAAAACAAATTGGGCTTTAACTATTAAATGTATTAAAAAAGCTTTAAAAGATGCAAAACTAAAAGGCTCTGATATAACTGCACTTAGTGCTAGTAGTATGAGAGAAGGTATAGTTTTATATGATAAAAAAGGTAAAGAGCTATGGGCTGTTGCAAATGTAGATGCAAGGGCTTCAAAGCAAGTAAAATATTTAAATGATAATTTTAGTGGTTTAGAAAAAGAGTTTTATAATAAAAGTGGTCAAACTTTTGCTTTAGGTGCATTACCTAGACTTTTATGGGTAAAAGAAAATCTTCCTGATATTTATGAAAGAGTTTCTTCTATATCTATGATAAGTGATTGGATATTGGCAAAGCTTAGTGATATTATAGCAACTGACCCTAGCAATGGTGGTACTACTGGAATTTATTCTTTATCTTCTCGTGATTGGCTACCTAAAATGGCTACTAAAGTTGGTATCAAAGACAATATCTTTCCTCCAACTTATGAGTCTGGAACTGTATTGGGTAAAGTTACAAAAGAGGCTTCTTTGGAAACTTCATTAGGTATAAATACATTAGTTGTTGTTGGTGGTGGAGATGTTCAATTAGGAAGTGCTGGATTGGGTATTACTAAAAGTGGTCAATGTGCTATTTTAGGTGGAAGTTTTTGGCAACAAGTAGTAAATATTGACTGTAAAATAAAACCACCTAAAAATATGGATATAAGAGTAAATCCACATGTAATAACAAATCTTTCACAAGCAGAAGGCATTACTTTTTTTAGTGGTTTAGTTATGAGATGGTTCAGAGATGCTTTTTGTCAAGAGGAGATAAAAGAGGCTAAAAAACTAGGAATAGATGTATATACTTTACTTGAACAAAAAGCATCTAAAATTCCAGTAGGTTCATATGGTATATTGCCGATTTTTAGCGATAGTATGAAATATGGAAAGTGGTATCACGCAAGTCCAAGTTTTCTAAATCTAAATATTGACCCAAATATCTGCAACAAAGCTAGTATGTTTAGAAGTTTACAAGAAAATGCTTGTATCGTGTCAAATATAAATCTTAAAAAGATTCAGAAATTTACAGGTACAAAAATCAATACAATTGTATTTGCAAGTGGTGCTAGTAAAGGTGAACTTTGGTGTCAAATATTAGCTGATGTAACTGGCTGTAAAATAAAAGTACCAAAAGTAAAAGAAGCAACTGCTCTTGGTGGTGCTATGTGTGCTGGTGTTGGTGCAGGTATTTATAAAAGTATTTCATCAGCTTCAAAACAACTTGTAGTCTGGGAAAAAGAATATTTACCAAATAAGACAAATCATAAACTATATAAAACCATAGAAAAACAATGGAAAAAAGCGTATAAACTTCAGCTTGATTTAGTAGATAAAAATATTACAACTTCTATGTGGAAAGCTCCTGGATTATAATATATGAAGATACTATTAGCACCTGCTGAGATTAAGCTAAGTGGGGGAGAAGATAAATATTTTTCTAAAGATAATTTTAAATTAACAGATATTTTTGAGTATAGACAAGAAATATTTAGGAATTATGAGGACTTTCTCTTAAATAACAATCAAGATGGATTATCAAATTGGTTTGGAATAAAGAAACTTAATGATGTAGATAAATATTCAAAATCTTTAGCAACAAAACCGACAATGAAAGCTATAAATAGATATATAGGTGTTGCATTTGAAGCTTTGGATTATAATAGTTTAGAAAAAGTATCACAAAAGTATATTGATGAAAATGTATTGATATTTTCTAATCTTTTTGGAGTACTAAATGCTTCAGATTTAATACCTGATTATAAATATAAACAAGGTGCAAAGTTACCTAATATAGATGTAGAAAAGTTTTATAAGCAAAATCTAAAAGATACTTTAGATAAATATTTAGGGGAAGAGATTGTTGATTTAAGAGCTGGTTATTATGAAAAATTTTATAAAACAACAGCACCAACAATAACTTTTAAATTTTTAAAAGATGGAAAAGTTGTAAGTCATTGGGCAAAACATTATAGGGGTTTAGTTGTAAGGGCTATGGCTTTAAACAATATAAGTAATTTTGTAGAACTTATGAATATGCCAATTGATGGGTTAAAATTAGAAGAGATTCAAGAAAAGAAGAATGTAAAAACTCTGATTATGAGTATTAATCCTTCCCTTTAAGTTTTCGTTTCCACTCTTTTTCAAACTTTTTTCTTTTTAAAAAAGATAAATTATCTATAAATACATGACCTTCTAAATGTTCTATCTCATGTTGCCATGCTATTGATAAAAAGTCTTCAGCTTCCATTATTTGTTTTTCACCATCTCTATTAAAATATTCTACAACAATATGCTGAGCTCTTTTAATATCATCATTAAAACCAGGAATACTTAAACAACCTTCATTAAAAACTTGTTCGCCATCTTTATGTGTAATTTTGGGATTTATTGCTTCTATTAGATTTTTAGATAGTTGTCTATCTTCATCTGGATTTTTTTCATCTTCAACTGGAATATTGATAATAAGTACATTAAGAAGTTTTCCAACTTGAACAGCAGCTAATCCTACACCAGCAGATTGAATCATAGTTTCATTCATATCATCTAAAAGTGTGTGAAGTTTGTTATCAAACTCCACTATATCTTGTGATTTTTTTCGTAAGATTGGACTTGGGTAAGTTACAATATTTAAAATCATATTTAAATTATAGTTTTATTTATGGTTTGTGATAACTTCATCTACAAGACCATATTTACAAGCTTCATCAGCACTCATAAAATTATCTCGTTCAGTATCAGCTTCAACTTTTTTCACAGTTTGTCCTGTGTGTTTTGCTAAAAGTTCATTTAAATTATCTTTTAATCTTTGAATCTCTTTTGCTTGAATTTGAATATCAGTAGATTGCCCTTGAGCTCCACCACTTGGTTGATGTATCATAATTCTAGCATTTGGTAATGCAAATCTTTTTCCTGGAGTTCCTGCACTTAATAAAAATGCACCCATTGAAGCAGCTTGACCTATACAAATAGTACAAATATCAGGCTTAATGTAGTTCATAGTATCAAACATACTCATTCCAGCAGTTACAACACCACCTGGAGAATTGATATAAAAGTAAATATCTTTTTCAGGATCATCAGCTTCTAAAAATAACATCTGTGCAACAATAGAAGTTGCAACAGCATCATTTACTTCACCACTCAACATAATAATTCTATCTTTAAGAAGTCGTGAATAAATATCATAACTTCTCTCACCTCTTCCAGTTTGTTCAACTACTACAGGAACATAAGACATTTATCTATTTCCCTGCTTTTTCGTCTAAAAGTTGAGTGATAACTTTTTGCTCTAACATTGACATTTTAATTGCTGGTAAATAACCTTGCTCTTCATATTGTTTAATCATAGCTTGACCATCTTGACCAGACATCATTGCTTCATAATAGATAGTTTGAGATACTTCTTGATCTGTTACTTCTACTTTTTCAGCTTTTGCTAATGCATCAATAATAAATGTAGCTTTTACACTTTTTGTAGCTTCAGGTGTAGCTTTCTTTTGCATTTTTTCAATTTTTTTAGAATCTTCTTGAAGTGCTTTAATCTCTTCTTCTTTCATAGCTCTTACTTCATTGTTAAGAACTTGATTAATCTCTTGGTCTAAAATTGTTGTTGGTACTGCAAAATCAATAGCTTTAATTAAAGCTTCTAAATATACAGGCTTTAACTCATCATTATAGTATTGACCTTTTTTCTCATTTTTGATTTGTTCTTTGATTTTCTCTTTTAACATATCAACAGTAGCGTCTTTTTCACCTTGAAGAACTTTTTGTGCAAACTCATCATCAATAGTTGGTTCACCTTTTTCTTGAATTTCATGTAAAGTTACTTTAAATAAAACTTCAGCTCCAGCTAAATCTTTTGATTGATATTCTTTTGGAAAAGTTACTGTAATATCTTTTTGCTCTTCATATTTCATACCAATTACTTGATCTTCAAAACCAGGAATAAATGAGTTAGAACCAATTTCAAGTGAATGACCATCAGCTTTACCACCGTCAAATGCTACACCATCTTTGAAACCTTCAAAATCAATAATTGCATGATCACCAGCTTTTACAGCTCTTTTTCTTTTGATTTTTTCTAACGGAGCACCTTGTGCAGCCATCTCAGAAATTCTTGCATCTACTTCTTTTGCAGTAACTTTTTTAGTTTTAATCTCTGGTAAAAGTGATTTATAATCACCTAAATCAACTGTTGGCTTAGAAGATATTTTTAGTTCAACTTTAATACTTCCATCATCTTGTTTATCATATTTTGTTACTGCTGGTTCACCAATAACATCAGCTGTATCAATTTTAAGTTTTTTTAATCCTGCAATATAAACTTCTCTAAATGCTTCACTTTGAGCATCTTCTAACATCTTAGCACCATATCTTTGTTTGATTACTGCTACAGGTACTTTACCTTTTCTAAAACCTTGAACATCCATGCTTTTTGCTGCTTGTTTTGCAAGTGTTTCTAAACTTTTTTCAATTGTCTCATTCTCGATTGTTGCAGTTACTACTGCATTTGATTCGTCTGTTTTTTTTGCTGTTAATTTCATTAAAGAAAATCTCCATTTTTTAAATTTTAAAGATTATAGCAAAAAATAACTTTATTCATTTAATTGACTGTTTAATTATATTAAAAAAATTCTAAACTCATATCTTTATTTAGTTACAAATTTAATCTATAAGTTTAAAATAATTTTTATTTTTGATATATATCAATCCATTTTAAGTAAATTAATCATATAATAATCAGATTTTAAATCTAATATAAGGAAAAAATATGTCTAACGAAACAAATAGACGAGATTTTCTTGGTATGTCATTTGCAGCTGTAGCTGCAGTTGGAGGGGCTTACTCGCTTGTTGGTATGAAACAAGCTTGGGATCCACTTCCGTCTGTATTATCAGCAGGGTTTACTACAATAGACCTAGCAGCGATTGACCTTAAACCAGGGAAACCTCAAACTTTTAAATGGAGAGGGAAACCTATCTTTGTTCTTGAAAAAACTCAAGCTATGGAACCATACGAGGGAGACCTAGTACTAGGTGATAAAAGATATACAATAGCAATTGGGCTTTGTACACACCTTGGTTGTATTCCAGCTTGGAAAGTGGATGTATGGAAATGTGCATGTCACGGTGGAGAGTTTGATTCAACTGGTAAAAATACTTTTGGACCACCTCCAAAACCACTTATTACACCTCCATTTAGTGTTGAAGGTATGGTGCTTACTCTTGGTAACGAGGGTGATCAATCAAAAGCTATGATGGCTGCAAGAGCATAAGGGAGATATGAATTATGGCATTAATTAATGAATCGTTTTTCAGCGCCGAAGGTCTTGAGAAAAGATTAGCGGGTAAAAAATTCTGGAAAACTATGATGACAGAATATTGGATTCCAAAAGATATAAATTTCTTATGGGCTCTTGGAGTTGTGTTAGCAGTAACATTTTCAATTTTAATAGTAAGTGGTATCTTCTTAATGATGTACTACAAACCAGATACAGCTTTAGCATTTGATAGTGTAAACTATACAATTATGCAAGAGGTTGCTTATGGTTGGTTATTTAGACATATGCATGGTGTTGCGGCATCTGTTATATTCCTAGTAATCTATATCCATATGTTTACAGGTATTTACTATGGTTCTTATAAAAAAGGTAGAGAGATGATTTGGATCTCTGGTATGCTTTTATTTGTAACTTTTAGTGCTGCTGGATTCTCTGGATATATGTTACCATGGGGACAAATGAGTTACTGGGCAGCTGCGGTTATTACTAACCTTTTTGCTGGTGGATCACTTGAAGCTTGGGGACTTGTTGAATGGATTAGAGGTGGTTTTGCTGTTGGCGATGCTACATTAACTAGATTCTTTATGTTACACGTGTTTTTACTACCAATCGTTATTTTAATGGTTATAGTATTTCACTTCTATACATTAAGAATTCCACATGTAAATAATCAAGATTCAGATGATATTGATTATGATGCTGAAGCTGAAAAATATTTAGCTGGAGATAAAAAGAACTCTAAAGTTATCCCTTTCTGGCCTGTATTCTTATCTAAAGATTTTGCAGTACTTGGTGTATTCTTTATATTCTATTTCTATCTTGTATTTTTTAACTATAACTTTGCAATGGATCCAGTTAACTTTGATCCTGCTAATGATATGGTTACACCTGCACATATTTACCCTGAGTGGTATTTCTTATGGTCTTATGAGACATTAAGAGGTCCTTTCTTTGATATGTTAGGTATGAAAGCTGGAGATATTGGTCTTATGATATTTGGTTTAGCACAAATGATTTTCCTTGTGTTCCCATTCTTAGATAGAGATCCAGATGTAAATCCTGCACATAGAAGACCTAGATTCTTTATCTGGTTTTGGCTTATGCTTATAGATTTACTTGTACTTTCTGTTTATGGTAAATTACCTCCAACTGGAGCTAATGCATGGGTAGGATTTGGTGCTACTGCAGTATTCTTATTACTATGGGTTGTATTACCATTTATTACAAAAGCTGATGCAAAAGCAAGAGGAGCATTATAATGAGAGAATTAAAAATATTAGCCGTTGTTGCGTTCTTTACAGGTGCTTTATATTGGGGTGTTGAGCCATATGCTCATCACCAATTACATCCACATGTTCCAGCTCCAGATTATACATATTCAGATACTGATGATGTAAGAGCTGGGAAAACTGGAAATGTTGCTGCTGGTAAATCACTTATTGTTGATCAGTTTCAATGTCAGTCTTGTCATACTTTAACTGTAGATGGTGCAACTATTGGTGCATCAATGGATCTAGGTGTTATGACTCCTGATTTAACTACTGCTGGTTTAATTTATGATGAAAGATATTTAGCTGCATTTATAGCTGACCCTGCAAAAGCTGCACAGGTTGCTCATAAATTCCCAGTTGAAGAAGGTATGATGCATCCTATGACTAAGTTAGACTTAACTTATGATGGAATCTTTGGTGATGATGATGCACAAGCTGTAGCTGATATAGTTGCATTTTTAAAATCAATTGCACCTTCAGAAGTTACTAACAAAGAAGCATTTACTGATGCTTGTCAAAGATGTCACTCTATTAAATATGGTGATTTCAAATTTGATGGTTCAATAAATACAATGTTATCTAAAACTCCTGATGCTAGTATCAGTAAATATATGGGAACTATTCCTCCTGATTTATCTCAATATATCAGAAGTAGAAGTAAAGGTTATTTACATGAATTTATCAATAATCCTGATAAACATTTACATGGAACAGCTATGCCTAGAGTTGGTTTAACTCAAGCTGCTGAAGACCAAGTTATTACATATATGGAAGAAGTTGGAGATAGTAAGAAACAAGAGAGAGAAGCACTAGCTGGTCCTTTCTTAGGTTATCTTGTAATCTTTGCATTCTTTGCATGGTTATGGAAAGCTAAAATCTGGAGAGAAGTTCACTAGAACTTATCTTTAAGATTTAAAAAGGGGAGGCTTTAATTAGCTTCCCCTTTTTTTTAAATCTTTTTAATATACAAAAATGATATAATCATAAATATAAAATTACTTCAAGGACTACAGATGTTTGATAATATATTTAGCCAAAATGATATGATTGAATTTCAAAATAAATTAAAACAAAACGATCAAACAATAACCTGTGCAGAAAGTTGTACTGGTGGATTAATAGCTTCATATATCACTAAAATTCAAGGCTCATCTTCTATTTTTAAAGGTTCTATTGTTACATATTGCAATGAGATAAAAGAGCAAGAGTTAAATGTACAAAAAGAGACAATGATAAAGTATGGGGTAGTTAGTATAGAAGTAGTTAAACAAATGTTGCAAGGCTCACTAAAAAAGTTTGATGCTAACTTTTCAGTAGCTGTTAGTGGAGTAGCAGGTCCTAGTGGTGGTACTGAAGCCAAACCAGTGGGTACTGTTGTAATTGGAGCAATGAGTGACAATAACCTTGAAGATATAGAAGTTTATCATTTTAAAGGCACTAGAGAAGAGGTACAAATTCAATCAGCTAAGATAGCTTTGCAAAAAGTAGCTAAACTACTAAATACTATTTAGAATATTTGCTACAGTTTTAGAACTACCATTTTGTAAATATTCTCTTAAAAGTTTTGAATTTACTAAAAATTTCTCTTTATCCATATTTTTATATTCTATTATTAAGTTATCAACAGTAACATTTTCTTGAATTAACTCTTTATGAATTGGTTCTTTACCCATCTTTTCAAAGAAAATATTTGCTAAACCTATATATTTTATTTTTACTAAATTTTTTGCTATAAAATAATCTATTGGTTTTGCTATATAACTTAATACAAAAGGTGTTCCAATAATTGAAGCTTCAAGTGTAGCCGTACCACTACAAATAAAAGCAAAATCAACAGTTTCTAATGTTTGATGGGCATTAGTTGTAATAGTAAAAGCAGATATATCTCCATATATTTTATCAATATATTCTTGTGTAAAATGTGATGGGATTATCAAAATTGCTTCACCTTGTAGTTGTTTTTGAACTTCAATAAAAATAGGCATTAGCTTAGTTATCTCGCCTTTTCTACTACCTGGCATAAATGCTATTTTATTTGTTTGTGATAGTGTTTGTTTAAAAGTATTTATCTCATCTAAAAGTGGATGTCCTACATATTGTATTTTTTCTTTTAAACTATAAAAGTCTTTTTCAAATGGTAAAATTGACAATAACTTATCACAAGTTTGTTCTATAACTGGTATTCTTTTCTTTTTCCATGCCCAAGCTTGTGGCAATATATAATATATAATCTCTTTATTAGGATACTTTTTTCTAATCTTTTTTGCTAAAGGTAAATTAAAACCTGAGTTATCCATCAATAAAATCTTATCAGCACTACTTGCTAACTCTACCATCTCATTATTTAGTTTAAGAAAAAATGGCAATTTCATAAGTACATCAACAAAACCCATAACAGCTAAATCACTTATATCATATTTTGGATTTCCCAAGCTTTTATCAAAGATACCTATCAATTCAATATCATCATTAAGATACTTTTTCAACTCTTTTAGATGAATATTTGATGAAGTTTCTAAAGCACAGACTAAAATTTTCAAATTATGGTTTCCTTTACATCTTCATAAGCTTTACTATCACAGAAAATATTTATTTTATCATTTGGTATTGTATCTAAAATAATTACACAAGATAAATCATAAAAGTTTTTAAGCATCGTTGCCCTTAAACTTATCTCATCTTCAATACTTATAGGATTAAAAATAAGTTGTTTGACATCTTTATAATTTTGGTTTGTTAAAGTATTAAAAGTTGTTAAAGTAAGAAGTTTTACTTCGCTTTTATTTAAATAATTTATATCATCTTTTACATACTCAACTCTTCCTTGAGTTTTATTATTTTGTAAAGTAGAATAACAAAGAAAATATGAGGGAATAGTTTCTTTTTGTACAATAACTTTAGCACTTAAAAGTCTATAGTTTAGAAACTTTTCTTTTATAATCTTATATTCTTTTTGTTGCTCTTCCAAAATATTTCTTTGCTTATAAAGTTCAATTCTACTTTGGATACTTTGAGGTAATAGTTGTTTATTTATAGGCGAAATTAGTTCATCACAAAGTTTATCTTGACTATCTCTTTGCATATTTAAAGCATACATACAACCACAATAATTTTGCCGATATATTTTATTATCTTTTACCTCTTTAGCTTGTATATGCATACCTTGACCACTTCTATAGTCTTTGAAAATAAACTCTATATTATTTTGATTTGCTAAAGTTTCTCCAATAAGTTGTAATTTTTCTTGTGATTTCAAAGGGCTCATTAATAGTGTTGTTGTGAAGCTATTATGTTTTAATGATATTGCTTTTTTTAATGTCGTAGTCAATCTTTTATCAAAACAAACAGTACATCTATCACCTTTTTCTGGTTCATTTTCTAAACCTTTTACAGCATCTAGCCAAGTTTCAAAATCATATTCACCTTCAATTAGTTCAATACCTAACTTATTACAACTATATTTTACATCTTCTAATCGCAAAATATATTCACTATATGGATGAATATTTGGGTCATAAAAAAACCCTATAATTGTTTCATTTGGATAATCTTTTTGTATTTGCTGTAGGAAAAAGTGACTATCAACTGAACAACATATATGAACTAACACTTTTCTCCCTTTAAATTAAATTTACTTTGATATTATACTATATTATTAAGTAAGGCAATATTATGGCAAATAGACAATTACATATTGATCAAGAAGCAGTAACAACATTAGGACTAGTTAAAAAAAGATTATTATATCCAGTAACAGAACTAATGAATGAAGCAGAAGCTAAAATTGCCGATGAGATGAAAACACATAAGGGAATAACTTATCCTTTTGCTTTAGTTTTTGCCCCTAGTGGGAAACGAAATGAAGAAGTATTAACTTCTATAAAATCAAATGAAACATTAGATTTATATTTTGATGGAAAGAAATGTGGAGATATTATCTCTGATGGTGTTTTTAAAATTGATAAAGACCAAAGAGTAAAAAATATATTTGACACAGACAATATTGAATTTCCAGGTGTAAAAAAAACATATAGAAGACTTGGAAGTTATGCAATAAGTGGTAAGTTTAGTATTGAATATGAAACAACAATAAATTGGAAAGATGTAGTAACAAAACACATTCAAAAGACTGAAGCAAAAAGAGTTTCGTCTATGATGATTGCAGGTAAGCCTTTTCATAGAGTTCATGAAAGATTGATACGAACTGCTTTAGTTAAATCTGATTTGATGATATTATTTATCTTGAAACCTTATGAAGAAGATGACTTAGCTTATGAGACAAGATATAAAACTATCAAATATTTTTGCGATAACTATCTTCCAAAAGAGAAAGTTTTATTAGTTCCATTTGAAAATACCTATATTTTTGGTGGATTCAATAAACTAATTTTAAAAGCAATAGTTGCTAAAAACTTTGGATGTGATGAACTTGTAGTTGGGCAAAATAAAGAGGGGCTTGGTGCTGTATATTGCAAGGGGCATTTTACTTCTATTTTAGATGATATTAAAGATATAGGTATTGATATAAATATTATGAGTGAATTTGTATATTGTGATAAATGTAGTACTCTAGTTAGTACAAATACTTGTCCTCATGGACGACATCATCATATAAATTATCACTCTGCTTCAATATTAGGATTGTTAAAGATGGGTATTATTCCACCTGCTATTTTTATGCGAAAAGAGATTAGTTCTATGATTTTAAGTGATTTATTTCCTAAACGACTAGAAGAATTAAATAAAATACATCAACACTTATCACCACGAAGTGACCTATTAGATGATTTTAATTCTGAAGATTTTTATGAAAGTTTAATGGATTTATATCAAACATCCTCATTAACATAATGAGATATTTATCACTTATTTTTATACTTCTTTTTATAGGTTGTAGTCAGAAGCAACCACAAAAATCTAAAAGTGCTACGGTAATATTTAAAACTCCAAGTATGAAGTTTTATGATAAAGGTTTTATTACATATTATGACAACCATATCCATTTACAAGTTTTAAATATAGGAAAAGTTGTATTAAATCTAAAGATTTATGATACTCAGATTTGTCAAAGCACATTTAAGTGTTTAGACAATCATACTTTTAATGAAAGATATTTAGATAAAAGTTATCCAGATACTTTTATGATGGACCTTTTTAGACAAGATAAGATTTATTTTAAAGACAAACCTAAAAAGATTATGATAAAAGTAATTAAGGACTGATTAGATACAATGTTTTTTATATTACAAAAGGAAATTTAATGACAATAGATGATAACCTAATCAATAAATTATCAAAATTATCTTCATTAGAGATAGAAGAAAATAAAAAAGAAGATTTAAAAAAAGAATTAGCTGAGATAGTTGAATTTGTTGAAAACCTAAATGATATAGATGTTGATCATGTAGAAGCTACTTTTACAACAATTCAAGGTGGTGCAATATTAAGAGAAGATATCGCAACTAACAATACTGAAGTATCACAACACATACTTAATAACTCTCCAAAAAGTGAATCTGGATATTTTATAGTACCTCCAATCATAGAATAAAACCACATCTAAATAAGCCTTTTTAAATTATATTATATTATTAAATAAAGCTTATTTAAAGTAAGACTTCCCTATAATTTTTCTAACTAAAACAATACAAAGGATATAATATGGGTAAGTATATAGATTTAAATAACGACAATTTTGAGGCAACTGTAAATGAAGGTGTTTCTTTAGTAGACTTCTGGGCACCTTGGTGTGGACCATGTAGAATGATTGCTCCTGTAATTGAAGAATTAGCAGAAGATTTTGATGGAAAAGCTAGTATTTGTAAAGTAAATACAGATGAGCAACAAGATTTATCAGTTAAATTTGGTGTTAGATCAATCCCTACAATCTTAATCATGAAAGATGGTGAAGTTGTAGAAACTATGGTTGGTGCTTCATCTAAGCAAGCATTTGCTGATAAAATAAACGCTTTATTATAATCAATAAAGATAATATAATTAAAGGCTAGGTACTTTTAGTATCTAGCCTTTTTTATTTATATTCATTTAAATATTTTACTATATTATTAAATAATACAAAAAACTAAAGGAAATATATATGTTAGATTTTGCAATTATTGGTGGAGGTCCAGCTGGACTTACAGCAGGTCTTTATGCTACAAGAGGTGGATTAAAAAATGTTACTATGTTTGAAAAAGGATTACCAGGTGGACAAATCACACAAAGTAGTGAGATAGAAAACTATCCTGGACAAGCTGAAGTTGTAACAGGTTTGGAACTTATGGATAAATGGCCTGAACAATGTAAGAGATTTGGGTTAGAACACTCTATGAATGAAGTAAAACAAATTACAAAAAGTGATGAAGTTTTTACTATAACTTTAGGAGATGATACAACAGTAGAATCAAAATCTGTTTTAATAGCAACAGGAAGTGTTCCTAAACCTTCAGGAATAAAAGGTGAAGCAGAATTCTTTGGAAAAGGTGTAAGTACTTGTGCTACTTGTGATGGCTTTTTTTATAAAAATAGAGATGTTGTAGTTATTGGTGGTGGAGATACTGCTATTGAAGAAGCTATTTATCTTGCAAATATTTGTAAAACTGTTTATATTGTTCATAGAAGAGAAGAGTTTAGAGCATCTCCTCATGAAGTTGAAAAACTAAATAAGTATGACAATATTGAACTTGTATTAAATCATACAACTGAAGAGATTATTGGTGACAATATGGGAGTGACAGGGGTAATAGTAAAATCAAAAGATACAAATGAACTTAGAACTATAGATGCTATGGGTGCATTTATCTTTGTAGGTCGTGATGTTTTAAATCAAACTCTAATTCAAGAAGATGGTAGTTTTTTATGTGATACAAATGATTCAGGAGAAGTTATAGTAGATTTAAAAATGCAAACTTCTGTTGCTGGTCTTTTTGCTGCTGGTGATATTAGAATTGATGCTCCAAAGCAAGTAGTATGTGCAGCTGGTGATGGTGCAGTTGCTGGTATAGGTGCTATAAATTATTTACAATAATTAAAAAACGCTTGAGAGAAAATCTCAAGCGTTTTTTATACTCTTTTTATATATTATCTTTCAATTGCCACAACACCACTTCTTACAATTTCAAGTGGTTTGTATTGTTCAATTACTTTAATAAAGTTAGCAATTCTTGATGGTGTATCTGTTGCTGATATTACAATTGCATTTTCAGTAACATTTTGAATAGCACCATTGTAAGCACGAGCTAAAACATCTACATCACTTAAACTTTGGTCTAATGGTATCTTAATAAGAACTGTATCTTTTTCTATTACATTATTGTGTTCTGTAACTGTTTTTACTGGAACTAATTTATTTAATTGTTTTACAATTTGATCTATAGTCCTAGCATTTCCAATTGTAACAATTGTTATTCTTGAATATTCAGTATTTGGTACTGGTGCAACTGTTAAACTATCAATATTATATCCACGAGCTGAGAATAAATCTACTATTCTTGATAAAACAGAATCTTTATTTACAACTATTACAGATAATACTTTTCTTCTCTCTTCACTATCATAAAAATCTCTAAAATCATTCATTATTTATCTCCTTCTAATAGTAGCATCTCATTTAAAGAGTGTCCATTTGGTACCATTGGAAGTACCTCTTCTCTTCTATTAACAATAACTTCAATAGTTGCAGGTTTATTAGCTTTAACTGCATCTTCTAAAGCTTTATCAAACTCTTCTTTTGTATGAACTTTATATCCAACACCACCCATAGACTCACAAAGCATTTTAAAATCTGCTTGAGTTTCAAGTACAGTTTCAGCAAGTCTATCTTCATAAAATCTAGTTTGCCATTGTCGCACCATACCAAGATAGTTATTATTTAAAATAATATTTATAACAGGAAGATTATATTGAGTACAAGTGATAATCTCTTGTATATTCATCATAATACTTCCATCACCTGTAAAGTTTATAGCAATTTTATCTGGATTGGCTCTTTTTACACCCATTGCATAAGGAAGACCAACACCCATAGTTCCTAATCCACCACTAGTCATAAATTGTCTAGGAAAATTAAATGGATAAAATTGTGCTGTCCACATCTGATGTTGTCCAACATCTGTAGAGATTAAAGCTTTATCGCCTAATAATTCCCCTACTCTTTTAATAGCCCATTGAGGTTTTAATCTATCACCCTCTTCTATAAATCTTAATGGTTCTTTTTGTTGGTAACCTTTTAAAGTATTATGCCAATCAGAGTAATCATTAAATGTATAATCTTTTGCAGTTTCTAAAAGTTGTTTTGATACAACTGCCAAATCTCCAACAATAGGGTAGTTTGGTTTAACAATCTTTGCAATTGACGCTGGGTCAATATCTACATGAACAACATGTGCTTTTTTAGCAAATGTATCAAGTCGTCCTGTAACTCTATCATCAAATCTAGCACCTAAACAAATAATCATATCAGTTTCACTCATTGCCATATTTGCTGCATATTCTCCATGCATACCTAACATTCCAAATAGATATTCATCATCACTTCTCATAACACCACGAGCCATTAAAGTTTCAACAGCTGGTATTTTTGTAAGATGTACTAACTCTCTAATCTCTTCATAACAATTTGACAATACAGCCCCACCACCAATATAAAATAGAGGTCTTTTAGATTCACTAATATGTTTTAAAGCACTTGTAATTTGTCTAACATTTCCTTTAATTGTAGGTTTATATGTAGGAAGTTCCCACTCTTTACTATAATCAAAATCTCCAAGTTCAGCTGAAACATCTTTTGGTAAATCAATATGAACAGGACCTGGTCTTCCACTTCGAGCAAGATAAAAAGCTAGTTTTAAAACTCTATTTAAATCTTTTACATCATTTACTAGAAAGTTATGTTTCGTACAACTTCTACTAATACCAACTGCATCAATCTCTTGAAATGCATCAGTACCAATAACAGCTGTTGGAACTTGTCCAGATATAACAACCATAGGGATACTATCTGTATATGCAGTTGCCAATCCTGTAACTGCATTTGTAAATCCAGGTCCTGAAGTTACTATAGCAACTCCAACTTTTCCAGAACTTCTAGCATATGAATCAGCTGCATGTACTGCAGCTTGCTCATGCTTTGTTAAAATATGTTGAAAATGATTTTGTTTATATATCTCATCATAAACATTCATAATAGCACCACCTGGATAACCAAATACTACATCTACATTTTCTTCTTTAAAGGCTTCTATAACCATTTGTGAACCAGTTAGTTGCATAACTATATTCTCCTGTATATTCTTTTATTAAGAAATTATACTACCATATGAGTGATTAAATTTAGATGAAACAACTCCATCTATAATCCATACTTAAGAAAAGTTTAAAGCTTAATGATATATAATGGTTATACAAATATAAAAAAGGAGTGATTATGGAATTAAATACAATTAACAATGCATCTATGAATGTAGGGACATCAACAGATTTAAACAATGTTAATAAAACTGATTCTGCAATTATCTCTACTAATAGACCAGAAGAATCACAAGTAAATTCAGCAAAACTTGACCAAAGAAGTAATTTAGCTGCAATTTTAACTGAACAAATACAAAGTTTATCTTCTTCAACAGTTGTAAAACCTATTTTACAAACTCAAATGGAAACTATTAATAAAGTTGAAAATACAATTGCAATGATTGCTCAAGGGACTATATCTCATACAGAAGCACAAACAAAAATTGCTCATGAAGTAGCAAACTATAATTCAAAAGTTGAACTTGCAAATAATCATATTCAAAGACTTGATGATTTACAAGGTGATAGTACAACATATTTTGATGGAGCAGCAGGAGCTATTCCTTTAGATGTTACTACATTAACTGCAACTATAGAAACTAAAAAAACAGATTTAACACGAACAATGGAAAAAGTAGTTTATGCAAATGAAAAACTAATCACTTCTATTAAAGGTGAGATTACTAATGAGAGTGATAGACTACAAAAAGATTCACCTTTTAAAGAAAAAGATTTTGGAAAAGAATCTGCTGATTTCAATAAAATGAATTTAACAAACTTAGCAGGGTCTGTTGCATCATCTCAAGCAAATGCAATGCCAATACAAAATATTAAGTTACTATCTTAATATAATTATAGATATTAAAAAAGCCATTACCTTTTTAGGTAATGGCTTTTTTTTAACTCTAATGATTAAAAATCATCAAAGTCAATACTACCTTTAGAATAATTCACAACATTACCTTCAAAGAAGTTTGTTCGTTGATCATTGAATGATGAATATCCATCAACCCATGGGATTGGATGTTTAACACCATATTCAGGTTCATAGCCAACTGCTGTAAGTCTTTGGTCACCAAGGTATTGAATATATTGTTTAATAATACCATCTGTAAATCCTAGAATTTGACCTTGAGTAATATAAGCTCCCCATTCAGATTCAATCTCAACAGCATCTCTTATCATTTGTCTAACTTTTTCTTCTAACTCTTTTGTAAAAAGTTCTGGTCGCTCTTGCTTTGTACTATTTATCATATGTTGGAATAATAAAAGGTGTGTAACCTCATCTCTTTGAATAAATCTAATCATTTGAGAAGACCCTAGCATTTTTCCAGATTTACCTAGTGCATACATAGAAGCAAAACCTGCATAAAAATACATACCTTCTAAAATCTGATTTGCAAACATACCTAAAACTATATTTTCATCAGTTGGATTATCCCCTACTGCTTTAAATGTATTTGCAATAAATAAATTCTTTTTTTGTAACTGTGCATCTGTTTTCCACATATCGTAAATCTCATCTGTATTATCAGAGATAGATTCAACCATTACAGCATAAGATTTACTATGGTTTGCTTCTTCATAAGATTGTCTTGATAAAATTGCATTTATTTCTGGTGCAGTTACATATGGATTCATATTATCCATAATATTATTTGTTTGTAAAGAATCCATAAATATAAGCTGGCTAAGAACTAAATCATACATTCTTTTTTCAGCAGGTGTCAAAAACTTATAATCTTTAGCATCTTGAGTCATTTGTACTTCTTTTGGGAACCAAGTATTACCTTCCATTGTATCCCAAAGATTTAAAGCCCACTCATACTTTGCTTTTGTAAAGTTAAGCATACCATCTGGATTTCCTCCAAATGTTCGTCTATCATTTATACTTTCTTTACTTTGTGGATTATAAATTATTTTTTTGCTGTTTACTGATTCCATATTAATTCCTAGATTTTATTATTATATTTTATTGACAACCAACACACTCAGTGCTTCTATCTTCTACATCTGTTGCTTCTGGTGATTGACTTCTTAGGTAGTAAGTTGATTTTAGTCCTAATTGCCAAGCTAAAGTATAAATCTCATGAAGATACCTACCACTTGCTTTATCTAAAGACATAAATATATTTGTACTTTGCCCTTGGTCTATCCATTTTTGTCTAATTGCTGCTGCTTTAATAATATCTTTTTGTTCAACTTCATAAGCAGGAATATAAAACTCCCAAGTTTCAGGAGATAAGTTTGGAGCAACTACAGGTATCAACCCACTCATATTTTCTTCAAACCATTTTCTTTTAAATACAGGTTCAATAGCTTGTGTAGTACCAACTAGTATAGATATAGAACTTGTAGGAGCAATAGCCATAAGGTAACCATTTCTCATACCTTGTGTTTTTACTTTTTCTCTTAATTTTGCCCAATCATATCCACTATCAAATAAATCTTTATTTATTAAAGCTTCTACTGCTTGTGGCACATGATCCATTGGCATAATACCTTTACTCCAATTTGAACCTTCAAAAGTAGGATATATACCTTTTTCTAAAGCTAAATTTGATGAAGCTTCAATAGTATTGTAACTAATAGCTTCCATAATACTATCTATTTTTTTATAGTAATCATTTGTTCCAAAAGTAAGTCCAGCTTCAGCTACCATCTGTGCTTCACCCATAACACCAAGACCAATAGCTCGTGTTTGCAAGTTTGTAGCTTTTACTTTTCTAAGTGGATAAAAGTTTAATTCTATTACATTATCAAGCATTCTAACAGCTGTTGGCACAACTCTTTTAATATCTTCGTCTGTATTGATTCTACTCAAGTTTACAGATGCAAGATTACAAACTGCTGTTTTACCATCTATTTTTTCTTTTTCAACTATAAAAACTTTATTTCCATTTATAGAATCTAAAGCAGTGATTTTATTTGCCAATTTTGTAATACCACCATCAACTAAAACTTTTTCCATCTCTTCATAAGTTTTAATACTACCATCATGAAATTCTAATTTTATTTTATAATGATTTGGTTCAGTATTTTGAAAAATCTCTGTACAAAGGTTACTACTTCTTATAGTTCCTGTATGTGAGTTTGGATTTGCTCTATTTGCACTATCTTTAAAACAAAGGAAAGGTGAACCAGATTCAAAATAAGAAGTTAAAACTTTCTTCCATAAATCTTTTGCTTTCATTTGCTCTTTTGTAATATCTGGATTATTTTCATACTCTTCATATCTTTTCTTAAAAGCATCGCCAGTTAAAGTAGCTAAATCTCTAACTTCATAAGGGTCAAATAAAGTCCAATGTTCATCAGCTAAAATTCTTTCCATAAAAATATCACTAATCCAAAGTGCAGGAAATAAATCATGTGCTCTTCTTCGCTCTTCTCCAGAGTTTTTCTTTAAATCAATAAAATCAACTATATCCATATGCCAAGGCTCAAGATAAACAGCAATTGCACCTTTTCTTGTACCAAGCTGGTCAACTGCAAGTGCAATATCATTTGTAATTTTTAAAAATGGTACAGTTCCACCAGCAGCTCTTTTATGCCCATCAATCATACCACCTAAAGAACGAATATCATTCCAATCCCAACCAATACCACCACCAAACTTAGATAGTAAAGCCATCTCTTTATAAGAATCAAAAATACCTTCAATATTATCAGGAGTACTTCCTATATAACATGAACTTAATTGATGTCTATTTGTCCGTGCATTTGATAAAGTAGGAGTTGCTAGCATAACTTCAAACTTAGATATTACATTATAAAATTCTTTTGCTCTTTCTTGTTTATTTTCTTCATCTTGTGCAAGAAACATAGCTATACCCATAAACATTTGTTGTGGTAACTCAATAGGTTCTCCGTCACCATTTTTGATTAAATATCTATCATATAAAGTTTTGATACCCAGATAATTGAACTGTAAATCTCGCTCAGGTTTAATAGAATTGTTTAAATCTTCTAAGTCATATCCACTCTCAAGTGCAGGTATAATTCGCCCAGCATCTTGCCCATATTTAATATAATCTTTTAGGTGACAGTAAGCATTTCCCTTAACTCCATGAGTAACTTTTCCAACTCTATGATAAACATCATATAAAAAAAGTCGTGAGGCTACAAATGTCCAATTTGGTACATCTATATCTATCTTTTCAACAGCTGTTTTAATTAGAGCATCTTGAATATCACTTGAACTCATACCATCTATAAATTTTATTTGAGCATCAATCTCTAATTCACTTTGACTAACTCCAGCTAATCCTGTTGTTGCTGAGATTGTATGCTTTTGAATTTTAGTAATATCTAAAACTTCTTTTCTACCATTTCTTTTTGCTATCATTATTGACATAAAATTTCCTAAATATTAAAGTTTATATAGAGATGATTTTAACAAAACTTAACTTATAATTTCATTTTAAATACTAAAAAATATTATGATTATAATTATACAAAATATGATGTATTTATGGAACTTAAGTATAACTTTTGTATAATAGCTTATAATAAAATAATATTAGGACAAAAGATGTTAGACGCTATAAATCAAAGTGGTACAAGAATAAAAACAGGGCTTTTTTTAATAGGAGCTTTCCTTACAATGGGACTTATTGATTCTTTATTTATTACTTGGGTATTATTTGGATTACTAATGATTATCTCTGTTTGGGAAGCTATGATATTATTTAAAATAGATGATTCAAGAATCTATACTATTGCAGCTGCTATTTGGGTTGTAGCATTATTTTATCCTAAACCTGAAGATTTAGTTTTTGTTGTAGGTGTGGTATTGGCTTCTATTCTAGCTTATAATCAAACTTTAAATAAACAATTATTTTTACCACTTGCATATCCTATAGTATCATTTTTATTTTTACTTTCTTTATATATTTCATTTGGAATGAGTTCATTAGTTTGGCTTGTAGCTATTGTAGCTGGGGCTGATATTGGAGCATATTTTGTAGGAAAAAGTAAAGGTAAAACACAATTTTGTAAAACTAGCCCAAACAAAACAACAGAAGGTGTTATGGGTGGTGTTATCACTGCTTCTATTTTAGGAGTTATTTTTTCTCCAAGTGATATTGGTGTATTTGCAAGTTTAATTATCTCAGCAATTGTTGCTTTTGCTTCAGTATTTGGTGACCTATTTGAGAGCTATTTAAAAAGAGAAGCAGGCGTTAAAGATAGTGGAAATATATTACCAGGTCATGGTGGTATTTTAGATAGAAGTGATGGATACCTATTTGGTGGTATTATTTTACTTGTATTGCTAAGAATGGTTTCTTAAGTATGATATTACTTACAAAAGAAGAGAAAACAATTGAAGCTAGTAACATTGTCATTAAAGATATATGTCCTAATTCTTCAGATCAAGATTTAGCAAAAGAGTTTGAAGTACTTGCAAAAGGTTATGAAAAATTAAATAAAAGATACAATAGAATTATAAAACTAAATGACTCTATGCACAATGCAGTTGTAAGAGAGAACGAAGATTTAGAAAGTGAAAAACATCATATAGTTAAAGTGTCAAAAGCTAAGATTATGGGAAATATCTCTTCTCAAAGAGCAATAAAAGAGACACATTCAGATGCTACTTTTGAAAATCAAAAGAAACTAAAAGACTGCATCTCTGTTCAAAATATTTTAGGGGATAAGCTACAAGCTACTACTGATAAATTCAAAAAAACTGTAGAGGTTATTGGTGTACTAAAAGAAAAAACTGTACTTTTAAATGATATGAAAGATGATTTAACTCGTCAATTGCGTTTCTTAGAAGAGACTACTATATCGTTTGATGAACTACTTGATAGAGAGATAACTCATATGAAGGCAACTAAAGAGCCTCTTGCATTAGCAATGTTATCAATTGATAACTATGTAGCTATACGAAGTAAACTTTCTGAAGACCATTCAGAAGATGAATTATTAACAACAATTTATAAAACAATTGTATCAGAAGCACCTGATAATAGTATAATTTATTATGATACTGACGATGATATATTTCATATATTGATACCTTATTTAGATTTAGACGCAGCTAATAGTGCAATAATTTCATTAGTTAAAAAGAGAGTTATTTTAAAAAGTAGTATTACTTTAAGTGGTGGTGTTACAAGTTTAAATATTTTAGAAGATAATACAAAAGTTATGACTCAAAGATGTTTAGAAATTGCTCAAAAAGCCTTTGAAAATGCTTCTAAATCAACAATTCTTACAGAATAGTTTTCACTAAAATATGATTGTCTTAGGCTCTACAGGTTCTATAGGTATAAACACCCTAGTTATTGCAAAAAAATTCAATTTAAATATTGAAGTTTTAGTTGCTGGCGTTAATATCAACTTACTAAATGAACAAATCAAACAATTTAATCCAGATGTAGTAGTTATAGCAAATCAAAATGATATATCAAAAGTAAATCATAAAAATGTAAAATCTGGTCAAGAAGCTATACTTGAAGTTATAGGAAATAGTAAATCAAATTTAGTGGTTAATGCACTAGTTGGTTTTATAGGATTGAAACCTACAATTAAAGCTATTGAATGTAAAAAGAAAGTTGCTTTAGCAAATAAAGAAAGCTTGGTAGTTGCAGGTATGTTTATAGATACTTCATATATCACTCCTATTGATAGTGAGCATTTTGGATTGTGGTATTTGATGGATACTACAAAAAAGATTGATAGCTTAACTATCACTGCTAGTGGTGGAAGTTTTAGGGATTATCCTTTAGAATCATTAGAAAATGTTACTATAAAAGAGGCTTTAAATCATCCAAATTGGTCTATGGGTTCAAAAATAACAATAGATAGTGCAACAATGACAAATAAACTTTTTGAATTAGTTGAAGCAAAATGGCTTTTTGATACTACTAAATGTGATGCAATAATTGAAACAAAATCTATCATTCATGCAATGATAAACTTTACAGATGGAAGTACAACAGCACACTTAGCAAATGCCTCTATGCAACTTCCAATATCTTATGCGATTTTACCAAAAGTTGAAGATGTTATCTTAGAGCCAGTTGATTTATTGAAACTACAAAATTTAGAGTTTAAAGCTATTGATGTAAATAGATATAATATATGGGAAGTAAAAGACGAAATCTTAAACAATGATAACTTAGGAGTAGTTTTAAACTCAGCAAATGAGATAGCTGTTGAGAAATTTTTAAATGGAAAGATTGGATTTTTGGATATTTCAAAACTATCTTTAAAAGCTTTAAATAAATTTCACAATATAAAAATAAATAATATCAATGATATATTTTCAATTGATGAAGAGGTAAGGAGATATACAAATGGATAGTATGATGATACCTTTTATAATGCTTTTGATTTTAACAATAGCACTTGTATTAGAAAGAAAATTTCAAGAGGAAAAGATAGTTGAAATCTATGAAGAGAAACTAGAAAATTGGAAAGAACACAATAAAGAAGAGCAAAGTACAACAATTCAAAAAGAGCTAGTTGGTCTTGTGTTTAAAGAGGGTAATGAACTAAATATTGAACTTCTTAATCCTAAAGTTTATGATAGATTAGAACGAAACAAATTCAATATTAAGAGTAAAGTATGAAGTTTGTATTAATAGTTTGTTTATTTACATATAGTTTATTTGGTGCAGAACTTTTTAAAGAGTCTAATATTGTATATGATAAAAAGAATAAATTAGCTTGGCAAGATACTAAAGACAATGTTACTCAAATAGCATCACAAGATGACTCTATAAAATATTGTGAAGAATTAACTTTAGATGGTTACTCAAATTGGAGATTGCCAAGTGTAGATGAATACAAAACTATAATTGATTTAACAAGAAAAGATGAATTAATGATAAATAGAACTTTTAAATATACTTTACCATCTGACTATTGGACAAAAGATAGAACTTGGCGAACATTATGGAGATATGGATATTATATATTTTTTAAAAGTGGTAGTGTTTATTATGAAAATAGAAGTTATAAAAAACTAATAAGATGTGTAAGTGATGCTAACTAATGATTTTAAGTATTGAGTCAAGTTGCGATGATAGTAGTATTGCTATTACAAACATTGATACATATGAATTAATTTACCACAAAAAAATATCACAAGAGTTAGAACACAATGTATATGGTGGTGTAGTTCCAGAGCTTGCTGCAAGATTGCATATTGAAGCTTTACCAAAAATCTTAGAAGAGTGTAAAGAGTACTTTAAAGATTTAAAAGCCATAGCTGTAACTTCAAGTCCAGGACTTTCTGTTACTTTGATGGAAGGTGTTACTATGGCAAAAGCTTTAAGTCTTAGTTTAAAAATTCCACTTATATCAGTAAATCATCTAAAAGGTCATATCTATTCACTTTTTATACAAAAAGATATAAAACTTCCACTAACAGTTCTATTAGTTTCTGGTGGACATACTCAAATAATAGAGGTAACCACTTTAAACAATATGGATATAGTTGGAAGTACAAGTGATGATAGTTTTGGTGAAAGTTTTGACAAAGTAGCAAAAATGCTTGGTCTTGGTTATCCAGGTGGTCCTATTGTACAAGAGTATAGTCAAAAAGGAGATGAAAATAGATTTGATTTTCCAATACCATTAAGACAATCTCCAAATATAGAGTTTAGCTATAGTGGATTGAAAAATGCTGTAAGAGTTCAGATTCTTAAACTTGAAGAAAAAGGTAACCTTACTTTAGAAGATAAGTATGATATATGTGCTAGTTTTCAAAGAGTAGCAGTTGCTCATTTGGTTATGAAGTTAAAAAAATATTTTAAACAAAAATCTCCTCAAAGATTTGCAATAGTTGGAGGGGCAAGTGCTAATTTATATTTACGAAAGTCTATAGATACACTACTTAATCAATTTAATTGTAATGAATTATTACTAGCAGAGCTAAAATATTGTAGTGACAATGCTGCTATGATAGGAAGAGTTGCTGTTGAACAATATAAAATTAATGATTTTATAGAGATAGATAAGATAGATATAACTGCTAAGATAAAGCAGTTATAATCTTAATGGCTGAAGCCAAGAATTATAAATTCTCGTTTGCTTCAACTGTACATTTTGTACCTGTACATTTTACATTTGCATCAAAGTATAAAACATTTTTAGCAATATCATCATCTAAACTACCTCTAGCATCTGTAGATTGCATACCTGTATTACAGTAAATTACAGCTAACTTTCCAGCTGGGAATTTAGTGTGGTCAACTTTTTGGGTTTTTGTATTCCAAGGAACATTAATAGCACCTGGTAAATGTCCATCTTTAAAATCAGAAGGTTTTCTAACATCTATTAACTGAATATTAGCAGGAGTTTTTCCAGCATTTAATTTATCTGCTAACCAAAATTGGTCAATCATACCATCTTCAATCTCTTCACCACCCCAGTAAACTTTAGCACCTTGAATTGTAATAGCTGTTTCTTTTTTAGGAACATAAGGACCTTTTGGAGCACTTTTACACTCTTTTACTAAAGACATTAAAGGAAGTTTTTTCTCTTTCCATTCTGGGTATCCACCTTTATAAACCATAACTCTTGTATATCCAAGTGCCATAATCTTAACAGCTAAATGATCAGATTCTTCACATTTGATACCATTACAAAAACTTACGATTTTTGCATTCTTATCATTTGGCAAGTATTTTGAAAATTTCTTAAACTTTTTTGCTGGCATATGCACAGCACCCATAATAGTACCTTTTTGGTACAATTTAAATCCTCTAGCATCTACAAATAATGCACTCTTTGCATTGTACATACCTTTTACTTTCTTTAATGGAACGATATTTAAATCACCACTTGCTATTGCCATAGTAGATAATATAGCTACTGAAACAATCAATTTAATTAGTTTATTCATTTGATTTCCTTTTTTTGATTTTTAATTATAGCAATTTGTTGCTAAGTTATAGTTAAATAAAATGCTACATATAACTTAAAGTTATATTTAATTAAATTATTTATCATTCTCATAAGATAATATGATATAACTTTAAGTTATACTAAAGAGTACATCCAATATAATTTTATATTATACTTAAGGAGTATTTATGAAAAGAAAAATAACTACACTAGCTATTGCATCAATGTTTGCAACTACAGCTTTTGCGGATGCCAATTCAGATATGGCAAAACAACTACAGATGCTAAAGAATCAGATAAGTGTTTTAGAAGCAAGATTAAATAAAAAAGAAAAAGCTCATGAGATTGAAGAAGATAAAGTTCATGACCAGATAAATGCTATGATTCAAAAGGGGATGAAAGACCTTAAAAAAGTAGCTAAAAAAGCAAATACTGCTAAGATGTTAGCAAATGGTGATAACTTAAAATTTGATGTTGATTTTAGAACAGCCGTTGATAAAATAACTTATAAACATGCTAATGGTGATAAGAGTACAAATGATGCACTTTTAACAAATAGATTAATTCTAGGATTTAAATATCAACCAGAAGACAATATGGCTTTTTATGGTGCATTAAGTTACAACAAAGCTTATGGAGATAGTGCAAATCACAATCAATCAAATACAAATCCTGGATATGCTAATTTTGACTGGGTAACAAACGAAAATGCTCTTGATGGTACTTTAAAAGTAAAAGAAGCTTACTGGTTATATATGAATGATAGTTTCTTTGGTGCAAATGTACCTTGGACAGCTTCTATAGGAAGACGACCTTCAACAGATGGTCTTGGTATTAACTTTAGAGAAGGTAACGCTGCAAAATCTGCAATGGCATCAACTGTAAATGTTGAATTTGATGGTGCAAGTTTAAGATGGAATCTTGATCAAGTTACACCAATGGAAGGAAGTTGGGTTAAACTTTGTATGGGTAGAGGTATTACAAATGCTAAACAAAGATTCCAAAATGATGGTTCTGACTATTCTAATGATAAAGGTCTACATGCTGATTCAAATATGTATGGTTTAATTTATGTACCATATGATAATGGACAATATTCAGTACATACAAATTATGCAAAAGCAAATAATATGATTGGTTTTACAAATACAGAACTAGGTATTATTGGGGGCGGTGGTCAAGGAACTTTTCAAGATGTAGGAGATTATACAATAATGACTGCTATGTTAAAGGCTGAAGGTATTGGTGAAGAGATTAATGACTTTTTAGACAATACAACAGTATTTGCAAGTTATTCAAGAAGCAAAACAAATCCAAATAAAAATTCTTCTAAAGTTATAAATCCTGGCAATGGTATGACAAATGGTGGAATGCTAGGTTCAACTGATAGTGAAACAGGTAGTTCTATCTGGCTTGGTCTTCAAGTACCTTGTCTAATATCAGAAGATGGAAGATTGGGTATTGAGTGGAATAAAGGTAGTAAATACTGGAGAAGTATGACTTATG